>MHTV01000033.1:20166-42929 GCA_001823215.1 Candidatus Wildermuthbacteria bacterium RIFCSPHIGHO2_02_FULL_45_25
ATCACATCCTTCTTTGCCCTTTCGAATTCCTCTGGCGTCGGAGACCCGCGTTCCTTTGCGCAGTGTTTTTTGCCAAAGAACAAACTTCCACAAACAACGGCTATCAATACCAATCCAATCATTGCCGCCAGACTACCTTCCATAAAAAGAACCCTCCGATCATCGGTTTTGTGATTATCACAGTATATCCTAAATGCCCAAAATACTCAATCACTCCACTGTGAATTACGAAATTCTGTCCAACCTTTGAATTACGAACGAGTACATACAAGGTTTTGAGAACGTTGGGAGCGCGACTGGCGCGAGCACCAGGAATTTTTCAGCAGAAAAATATCCGTGTTCTCAAAACCTTGTATGTACTCGTTCGTAATTCAAAGTAAAATCAGGTAGAATGAGTTTAATTCTCAAATGAATTTCGTATGTCGTCAAAGTTTACTCACCTTCACGTCCACTCTCATTTCTCTTTACTCGACGGACTTCCGAAAATCGGACAGCTTGTTGAATATGCCTCAACGTTGGGAATGGATTCGCTTGCCCTTACCGACCATGGAAATATGTACGGAGTAATTGATTTTTACAAAAAATGCAAAGAAAAAGCGATCAAACCAATCATCGGATGCGAGATTTATTTGGCGTATGAGCAGATGACCGATAAACGCCCGGGCATTGACGACAAAAATTATCACATGATTGTGCTGGCAAAGAATGAGATCGGATACCGGAACTTAGTACAGATTCTTACTGCGGCTCATTTGGAGGGATACTATTACAAACCGCGCGTGGACGAGAAATTTCTTGCGAACCATTCGGAAGGTTTAATCGCGCTTTCCTCATGCCTTGCCGGACGCGTCAACCAGCTTCTTCTTGCAAAAAAAATGGATGAGGCCACAGAGCAAGCCATTGCTTATCAAAATATCTTCGGCAAAGATCACTTCTATCTTGAGCTTCAACATCATCCCAATATCCCGGAGCAAGCTATTGCAAACAAAGGACTGGTAGAAATATCTCAAAAAACCGGCATTCCACTTGTGGCAACCGCAGATTCCCATTATCTTCATCCCGAAGATGCCCAAGCCCAGGATATTCTCATGCTTATCAATACGGGGGCAAAAGCTGACGATCCCGAACGTCTCACGCTCAAAAATGACGACTTCTCGCTCAAATCTCAAGATGAGATGGCGGAACTCTTCAAAGATATCCCTGAAGCCATTGAAAACACCCGAAAGATTGCCGACCGATGCGATCTTCAGCTTACGTTAGGAAAAAATATCTTGCCTACATTCCCGCTTCCTGAAGGAAGAACCGCACTAGAATATTTGCGAGAGCTATGTTTCAAGGGACTGGAACAAAAACCGCAATACGCAAATTCCACCCAAGCAATCCAACGACTCGAATACGAGTTGAGCGTGATCGAACAAACCGGTTTTGCCACGTACTTTTTGATTGTCCAGGATTTCGTAAACTGGGCAAAAAATAATCGCATTGTCGTAGGCCCGGGACGCGGATCCGCCGCCGGATCCATCGTGGCGTATCTTCTCAAAATAACCAACGTAGATCCCCTCAAATACAATCTCTTGTTTGAACGTTTCCTCAATCCCGAACGTATTTCCATGCCAGATATTGATATGGATTTTGCCGATACCCGCAGAGATGAAGTATTGGAATACGTCGCAAACAAATACGGAAGAGATCATGTCGCGCAGATTATCACCTTTGGAACAATGGCCGCAAAAGCTGTCGTGCGAGACGTGGGTCGAGCTTTGGGATATGAATACAGTTATTGCGATCGCGTGGCAAAAATGATTCCCTTGGGAAATTCTCTTTCCAAAGCCCTTGCGGAAGCTTCCGAGTTTAAGGAGCTATACGAGAGCGATGAAAGAGCCAAACGTTTAATTGATCTTGGCAGAAAGTTAGAAGGAGTTGCTCGGCACGCTTCCACGCATGCCTGCGGGGTAGTGATCGGAGCTGAACCTTTAACGCATTGGACTCCCCTTCAGCACCCTAGCCAAAACGACGACTCGATTGTCAGTCAATACGAAATGCACGCAATTGAAGATATTGGTTTGCTCAAAATGGATTTTCTGGGGCTCAAGAACCTTACGATTATTGAAGATACACTCAAGCGCGTGTATGCCATTACCGGAAAGAATATCGACATTGATACCATCGCGTTAGACGACCCCAAGGTATATCAACTCCTGCAAACTGGCGACACGACAGGAGTGTTCCAACTGGAATCTTCAGGAATGAGAAGATATCTGCGGGAACTCAAACCAACCGAATTTGAAGATATCATCGCCATGGTTGCATTGTATCGCCCGGGCCCAATGGAATTTATCCCCGACTATATCGCACGAAAGCACGGCAAGAAAACCATTGAATATATCCATCCAAAACTCGAACTCATTCTCAAGAATACGCAGGGAATTTGCATCTATCAGGAACAGCTCATGCAAATCGCGCGCGAGCTGGCGGGATTCACCATGGGACAAGCTGATGTCCTGCGTAAGGCGGTAGGAAAAAAAATCGAAGCGTTGCTTTTGGAACAAAAAGAAAAACTGATCAGCGGCATGACCAAAAACGGCATTGAGCAAAAAGTCGCAGAAGAGCTTTGGGAATGGGTATTGCCATTTGCCCACTACGGATTCAATCGCAGTCACTCTGCGTGTTACGCGCTAGTGGCATATCAAACTGCCTGGCTGAAAGCAAATTATCCGCTGGAATTCATGTCCGCCGTGCTCACTTCAGAACGCGCCGATGTGGAGCGCATTGCTTTTCTTATTGACGAAACGCGGAAAATGGAAATCGGCGTGTTGGCTCCCGATGTGAATGAAAGTTTCTCGTTCTTCAGCGTTGTACCAGACAAAAATCAAATCCGCTTTGGACTGCTGGCCATTAAAAACGTGGGTGAAGGCGTCGTGCAAACCATTATCAAGGAACGAAAAGAGAACGGGCCGTACCATTCCATACAGGATTTCGTTACCCGCGTGGGAAGCAAAAACTTGAACAAGAAATCCATGGAGAGCTTGATTAAAGCCGGCGCCTTTGACCGATTCGGCGAACGCAATCTGCTTCTCAAGAACATGGATCGCCTGCTTACGATCGCAAGAGAACAGCAAAAATCAAGGGCCAACGGACAAAAAGGTCTGTTTGATTCCGGCGCGGCCACTGTGGCTCCCCCCCCCTTTGCATTAGACCCCGCAGAACCGGCTCCCGAACACGAAGTGTTGTCATGGGAAAAGGAACTGCTCGGACTATACGTGAGTTCTCATCCCCTGAAAAGTATCCGCAATATTCTCCAAGCCAGAGCGTATGCAATCCGCAACCTGGAACATGCTCTGCAAGAGATGCAAAACTCCGCAACATTCCAGTTTCAATTCGCAAGAGCTCGTCAACGAATCTGCATTGGCGGCATTATCGCCACAGTCAAAAAGATTGTCACCAAAACAGGCAAACCGATGATCTTTATGGGACTTGAGGATCTCACGGACAAAATTGAAGTCATTGTCTTTACTTCAACCATGGAAAAATACGCTGACGCGCTCCAAGAGAATAAAATTGTGTTCGTAACCGGACATCTCGACAACCGCAACGGCGAGCGCAAATTCATCGCGGAAGAGATTGAGGAGATCGTCACCGCATAAGAAACGCTGGTTGGCGCATATCATTACAAAGCATCCCGTTTCTACTTTTACTTTGAATTACGAAAAGAGCAAAACATAATGCTTTGAGAACGTTGGGAGCGCGACTGGCGCGAGTACTAGGAATTTTTCAGCAGAAAAATATCCGTGTTCTCAAAGCATTATGTTTTGCTCTTTTCGTAATTCAAAGCTTTCAAAAACAAAGCATTCTATGGTATAAAAAAGAATACCAGAAAATAAGTTTATGGCCAAACGCACCGTTTCGTCATCCCCGGAAGAACAATCTCTCGCAAATATGCGGCATTCGTTCGCGCATCTGTTAGCCGCCGCTGTTTTGAAGTTGCATCCAAAAGCCCAACTCGGCATAGGGCCTGTTATTGAGAACGGCTTTTATTACGATTTTGGGAATATGAAGATTTCAGACGAAGATTTGCCTGCCATCGAGAAAGAGATGACAGAAATCTTGAAACAGAATCTCGCGTTCAAGAAAGAGTTGTGGATTGCCACCAAAGCAAAAGCGCATTTCCGAAAACTCCATCAACCCCTTAAATTGGAGCTTATTGATGATTTGGCAAAAGAGAAAAAAGCAAAACTCGCCGATTTAAAAGTCGGCATGCAATATACCGGAGACGCTTTCTTGGATTTATGTCGCGGCGGACATGTCAAAAACACTTCCGAATTGCCGATTGCAGGATTCAAGCTTACCCATGTGGCAGGAGCTTATTGGCGAGGAGACGAGAAACGGCCCATGCTTACGCGCGTGTACGGAGTAGCATTCCCGAAGAAAGAAAACCTTGAACATTACCTTTGGCAGCAGGAAGAAGCAAAAAAACGAGATCATCGTACGCTTGGCGAAAAGCTTAAATTTTTTACGTTTGCGCCGGAGGTTGGCCCTGGCTTGCCTTTATGGCTTCCCAAAGGAACAATCTTGCGAGAAGAAATCGAAAAACTCGCGAAAGAAGTTGAACGCAGAGCCGGCTACCAGCGCGTAATTACTCCGCATATCGCCAAAGAAGAGTTATACAAAATTTCAGGACATCTCCCCTATTACGCAGACAGTATGTACCCCCCCATGAAACTGGATGACGGAAACTATTACCTCAAAGCAATGAACTGTCCGCATACGCATATGCTGTACAAAGCCCAGCAGCATAGTTACCGCGAGCTGCCAATCCGCTATGCCGAATTTGGAACCGTGTATCGCTATGAACTTTCGGGAACTTTGGCGGGACTTTTGCGCACCCGCGGATTTACCCAAAACGACGCGCACATTTACTGCACCGAAGATCAGGCGGAAGAAGAATTTTTGAAGGTCATGCAACTGCATGAATTCTGGTACAAAAAAGTATTTGGAATCACGGATTTCTATATGCGACTTTCTCTGCCCGCGAAAGATAAAAAGAAATATGCCGATGCCCCCGCTGGCTGGAAAAAATCCGTGCATATTATCAAAAACGCAATGCAAAAATCCGGATTGCCGTTTGCGGAAGCAGAGGGAGAAGCCGCGTTTTACGGACCCAAAGTGGACTTTCAAATTCGAAGCGTAATCGGACGCGAAGAATCGGCATCCACCAACCAGCTTGATTTTCTTGCAACCCAAAACTTCGGTCTCACCTATAAGGATGCTCAAGGGAAAGAAAAACCCATTTATGTGATTCACCGGGCTCCTTTGGGATCCCACGAGCGCTTCATCGCGTTTTTAATTGAGCAATATGCCGGAGCATTCCCTCTTTGGTTGTCGCCAGAACAAATCTGGATATTACCCGTATCAGACAAATTCATCCCTTATGCGACAGAAGCGGCAAATCAATTACAACAGCACAATCCCCAGTTGCGCATTTCTCTCCGAACAGAAAATGAAACCCTTGGGAAAAAGATTCGCGGAGGAGAAACAATGAAAATTCCATATCTCCTAATCGTCGGCGAGAAAGAAGAACAAGCCCGCGCCATAAGCTGCCGAAAAAGAGGCCAAGGAGATTTGGGAGCTATGGGTATCTCTCAATTCTCCGAGATCCTCAAGAAAGAACTTGAACAACATTTTACCTAAACGTATGGAAATTTCTCCTCGCGTTCAATGGCTTATCCAAGAACATCGAAGCCGGCAACAATTGACAACAAAAAAAGAAGGCGAACTTACTATTTCCGTGGATGAAGTTACCGCGCGCGTGGCTTCTTTCTACGAAAAAATCCGCGGAGTAGTGGATTGGAAAGAAGAGCACTTGCTCCGCAAAACAGCAATTGAGCGAATCTTAAAACGCCGTATTTTCGTGGGACGGAAACAAGAAGATTTTGCCGATCGGTTTCTGCAGGAATTGGTGCGCGGAGGCCATTTCCCCAACGATAGCATTCCCCTCGAAAAAGTGGATGAAATCCAATCTATCATTGACAAATACATTGCGATTTCAGATATTTATTCCCAACATTCCAAGGGCGAAAATTTGAGGAAAGCGGAAGATTGGATGTGGTCCATAGCAGCCGTTGAAGTCGAAGAAGCCCTTTCTTTTCCTTTACGGGAGCGCGCGCTCATTGAACTCATGCACCAAGAGCTTGATCCGAAGATCGAACTCCAAGAACGCAAAAATGGGCCATTTCTCCTTGCTGAAGAGAAATCCATCCAGGTGTATGTGGCAGTGCAAAAAGCTCTATTCAAGCTCGATCCGGCAACCATTGGATTCCATATCATTGAAAAACTCTACCCTGATTGGAAACAACCTGCTCCAGAGACGCTCTCTCATTTGGGAGAGAATTTAGAACTTATCTTCCATCAAATCCAAAAAACTCTGTTCCACCCTTACGGAGAAAAATTCTACAAAATCGCCGAGAAATACGATACCCCCTATTTGATCCTCAACGACATCATCGCCGAAGACCACGAACAATTCGCCAACCTGGCAAAAAATCCGGAACATCTTGAAAGCGCGGCCCGTTCAGCGTATGAAAGGCGGCACAATTCTCTGGGCAGAAAGATAGGCCGTGCCGCCTTTTACAGCACCCTTTCGGTCTTTATTTCAAAAATCGCAGTGGCATTGCTTATTGAAATTCCAATCGAACGGGCAATGTCGGGAACGGTTGACTATATCCCCCTGGGCATCAACATGCTCATTCCCCCGACCCTCATGTTTCTACTGGTGCGAACCGCGCAAACATCTTCCGATGAAAACCTTGAGCGGGTTGTAATGGAAGTCATGCGCATCACGCATGGCACCGAAAGCAACGCTTCATATACAATCACGCCCCTTAAAAAGAAAAGGAGCGGACTGAATATCATGGTGGAAGGATTGTATCTCTTAAGTTTTCTTGTTTCATTCGGAGCAATTGCGTTTGCGTTACTCTTCTATCTTAAATTCAATATATTCTCCACATTGATATTTTTGATGTTCGTTTCCCTTATTTCTTTTGCCGGCACCAAGATACGCCAGCGCGCTCGTGAATTGCTGATCCTATCAGAACATCAGGGATTTTTCATCGGCTTGCTGGATTTCTTCGCTTTGCCTTTCATCCAAGCTGGCAAATGGCTCTCGGGACAAATTGTCCGATATAACATTTTTGTATTGATCATGAATTTCCTTATTGAAATCCCTTTCCAGGTTTTTGTGGAATTTTTGGAGCAATGGAGAAAGTTTCTCAAGGAAAAGAGAGAAGAGATTCATTAGCAAATTTTCAATTTACGAATGTTGCGGATTTCAATACATTGAAAATTTATGCATAAGCTCATCTGCATCGTCGGCCCCACGGCTTCTGGCAAAAGTGATCTTGGAATACTGCTCGCCAAACGATACAACGGAGAAATCGTATCTGCCGATTCAAGACAGATATATAAAGGCCTTGATATCGGGAGCGGAAAAATCACAAAAAAAGAGATGCGCGGCATCCCTCATCATCTCTTTGATGTGACTTCTCCCAAAAGAAGATTTACCGCAAGCCAATATCAAAAACTCGCCGTTCGCGCGATTGATGGCATTGCCCGCCGAGGAAAACTTCCTATCCTCGTTGGCGGCACTCCATTTTACCTATATGCTGTCATTGACGGCTATGTTTTCCCCGAAGTCAAACCCAATCCTAAACTCCGCAAACAGTTACAAACTAAATCATTCGATGAGCTTTTCAGCGAATTGCGCCGCAAAGACCCTGCACGCGCTCAAACAATCGAAAAAAACAAGCGCCGAGTTATCCGCGCTCTTGAAATCATTTCCCAAACAGGTAAACCAATTCCATCCCTTGGAAAACGCCCCATTCCCTATGATCTTTGCATCATCGGCATCAAGCGATCCCCCGGAGAATTGTCAGAGCACATTGCCCTTCGCTTAGCAAAGCGCTTCAAACAAGGAATGATCGCCGAAGTGAAACAACTGCATGAACATCAGGGACTTTCATGGAAACGATTCGAAGAGCTTGGGCTCGAATATCGTTTCATTGCGAATTTCCTTCAAAAGAAAGTGAGCCGGCAAAAAATGGTTGAAGAACTGCAAAAAGCGATCGAAGATTTTGCGAAACGACAAATGACATGGTTCAAAAAAGATCCTCGCATTCAATGGGTTTCTACACCAAAAGAGGCAAGTGATATTGCTCAAACATTTCTCTTCAACTAACAAAACCCTGCTCGCCGCAACGATAGAAAACGCCAAATATCCGCCTCTTGTGCTAACTTTGAATTATCAAAAATAACGAGGCCATGGACAACGTCCATGGCCTCTATATCACACCAGCAGGAGATCCAGAAATGCCTCCCGAACCTGCCGTTCTGTTAGTCCGGCAGTAGGAAGCATATGGAACAAACCCGATCGTGCGGCTTCCTCATCCCAGGACCCACATTCCCGCAGCCGCAGATCTCTTTCCTCTTCCGTACTTTTGCCCCCACGCCGGCGCAAACGTCCAGACACTATTTGTTCGCCCGGCGATTGGAGATATACCGAAAGGATGCGAGAGCAATCGGCATATTCCCGCAGGATCCTGACTCCTTCAATCGTCAGAATCATAACGTGGAATACGCAACGATTCCCCAGAGCTTTCACCACATCGCTCTTGAGCGTGCCGTATAGATGCCCATGCGCTTGGACAATCCAAAGGAACTCTTCTTTTCTGCCATAAAATTCCATCGGATCCATATCGCATGCGGCATACTCTCCCGGGAACTGATCCCTGCGTGCCGAACGAGATGTGTAGCTGGGTACCAATCGGAACAAACCGATGTGGTTCAGCAAGAACCACCGCGCAAGGGAAGACTTTCCCACTGCCGCGCCTCCGGAAATCGTGACAAGCGGATATTGTTGCGCCGCGCTTATCTCGCGGAGTCGTTGCACCCGCCGCGATTGAGGCCAAGCGTCAATATGATCCTCTACCTGCTGAAGGAAAAAACTCTTTTCCCTTATTGACGGTTGCCATGCCAATACCTGCTCAACAATCCTTCCCTCCACGGTCCAAAGAAGATCATCCCCTCCCTCTCTTTCTTCCCCGCCAAATCTTCTTCGTATGTGCGAGAGCGCATGCTCAACCCCGCTTTCTGCGAGCGCGTTAGTTAAAATCATCTCGGCAGCTTGAGATGCAAAGCGCGCCAGCCGAGATCTTCTTCTAAATTGCTCCTGATCGAAACAATCATGCCCACTTTGCTCGGATTTCGGTTGATACAAAAATTTGTTGCCCGGTGTTATGTACGGCGCCATAATGACAGCTCCCCCTCCACTAATGCGCAATTTCGGCTGGCGCTATCATATCATTCTTTTTTTCCACTGTCATGTTTTTTGTGAAAAAATACCGCAGCCGTTTGTACATTGAATTCCAAAAATCATTAAACAAACTGCCGATAAACGCAAAAGCCGCCGATCAGCAAAGCTGATCGGCGGCAATTCATTTCATCTTTCTTCGATTACCTCTTTGAGCTTTTCAGGTTCTTGCGTAACGACAAATACTTCTTGCACCACTTTTGACCCTTTTGCCAGAAGTTTTGCTCCGCTTGGAGTTTCATATTGAAAGGTTACCTTCAGTTTTTCCTGCCCACCTTTTGATTTTGAAATACGTCCCGGGATAATGCTCTTCACATATTCTAAAACAAAAATCTCCTTCCGGAGAAATGCATCTAATCCCGGAATCAGATGATGCTCGTATTTAATCTTGTCATGCGAACCTCTATATTTCACATTTTCATTTCTCAAAATACTTTTGAAACGCCAGATATTTTTCTTCATCTCCCGCATAAAAATCCTTCCGATTGGGATGGTATGTTCGCTTCTCAATCCATTCATATCGTTTATGCTCATCTGAAAGTTGAATCTCTCCTCCTAGGTAGTCTCCTTCATATACAATCACCAAGTAATATGTACGATATCGCTTCTGCCGAACACGGTACACAAAACCAACCTTGCCCAATGTATAAGATATCTGTTCCCCTAGTTCTTCGGCAATCTCCCTGCGAAGAACATCTCCAAACGGAGTCATTTGCTCTTGGGCGTTCATTCTTCCGCCCGGCAAGTCAATATCCTCAAGATCGGCTTTTCGCAATAGCAAAATCTTTCCTTCCCAATGAAGCATAACTTTTAAGGATACCTGAAATGAAGCAAATTCGTTTGTCATGCTATTATTTCC
Organism: Candidatus Wildermuthbacteria bacterium RIFCSPHIGHO2_02_FULL_45_25; assembly: GCA_001823215.1. GTDB lineage: Bacteria > Patescibacteriota > Minisyncoccia > Minisyncoccales > UBA10102 > O2-12-FULL-45-9. The sequence continues at coordinate 30,387 of MHTV01000033.1, forward strand.
CAAATCTCCTTTGTCGTCTTGCAAACTCATCAATTGCCTCTTGAAAATCTTGCTCTTCAAATGCCGGCCAATATTTAGGGCAAAAATACAATTCAGCATACGCTGCCTGCCATAACACAAAATTAGAAAGACGATGTTCCCCTCCCACACGGATAATCAGATCGGGATAGGGTTGTCCTGCCGTAGAAAGATAACTGGCAAATGTTTCTTCGGTAATTTCTTCCGGCTTCAAACCCGCGCGCACAATTTGCCGGACCGCATGCACAATATCCCAACGTCCCCCATAGCTTACCGCAAGATTTAACTCAATTTCCTTACCCTCTTTCGTATAGTCTTCCAAATACAATATAACCTGCTGTAATGTTGGAGAAAGCATTTCTCTCTGCCCAATAACCCTTACTTTTGCTCCCTCTCGCCTGAATGATTCCAGTTCCTTTTGATCTGACAAATAGTATTCAAACAACTCCATGAGAAAATCCACTTCCTCTTTGGGACGATTCCAATTTTCCGTGGAAAAACCAAAAACCGTTACCACTTTTACATGACGATCCTTGCACCATCTGAAAAATTGGGCGAACTTCTCCTTGCCTTTCAAATATCCTTCAGGGATAGATGTCCCATGCTCCCTGGCCCATCTGCGATTGCCATCAGGGAAAAGGACGATATGTTCAGGGATGCTTTTCTGCTTGGTTTGGTTGTTCATATTCAATACGAATTTGCTCTTTGAAACGCTCACGAGCCGTCAGATATCCTATACCAAAAGAGAGAAGCGAAATAAGCGCTACTCCCATCGCGAGTATTATAGCAGTTTCATGCTTTTTGACAAACTCAACCAGATTTGATAGCATATATACGTCAGAAGTTATTTCCTTTAATTTTACCCTATGTCAACAACCAAAGCAGCAGGTACAGCCAAGAACATGCGGGATTCAGCGCCCAAATATCTGGGCGTGAAGCTTTTCGCCGGACAGCTCGCCAAGCCAGGTCAAATCATTATCCGACAACGAGGAACCAAATTTCTCCCTGGTCAAAACGTGGGACTTGGCAAAGACTACACCATTTTCGCGCTCATCAAGGGCATTGTCGCATTTGGAACAAAGCGAAAGAATGGCGTAGGCAAATCCAATCGTGTTGTCAAGGTAGTCAATATTATTCCCGCAAAATAAGCTCATCTCCTTGCAAAAGAAACCGAAATCTTTTGGATTCTCGGTTTTTTTGTTTTCAATATCCTATAATTGCCGCTTTTTCATGGAAGCCGCAATAAACTTCATAAATAAAGCGTGAGGGTGAAGAGGACGAGACTTTAATTCCGGATGGAACTGGGTACCCAAAAAGAACGGGTGCCCAGAAAGCTCCATGATCTCCACTAAATTCCTTTCGGGATTCAAGCCCGAAACCATAAAACCTTTTTCTTCCAAAAGCGTCCGGTATTCATTATTCACCTCATAGCGATGGCGATGGCGCTCTGAAATCTCGTTTGCGCCATACGCGCTTGCCGCGATTGTCCCAGGAGTCAGTTTGCACGCGTACGCACCCAAACGCATGGAAGCCCCATATTTTTTCTCTTCAAGAAGCGTTTTTTGATCTGGCATAATGTCAATCACCGCGGCATTGGTATGTTTGGCGAACTCCCGCGAAGTGGCATCTTTCAATCCGCACACATTTCTGGAAAATTCAATTACCGCGAGCTGCAATCCCAGACAAAGTCCAAAATATGGAATCTTTTGTTCCCGACAAAAACGGATCGCATTGATTTTTCCTTCTGTACCCCTGCTTCCGAATCCACCGGGCACAATAATCCCGTCAAACTCACGCAATTCTTCCAAACTTTTGTCTTCGCTTTCGTATTTTTCAGCAGAAAGCCAGGTAATTTCGGGATCCCGCTGATATGCCCAACTCGCATGCTTGACTGCTTCAATTACAGACAAATAGGAGTCCATGAGCGTAAAATCTCCAATTTCAAAGTACTTCCCCACAATCCCAATCCGTACTTTCTCTTTTGGAGATTTTATGATTTCCACAAGTTTTCGCCATTCTTTCAAATCTCGCGAATCTTCCTTCATCTTAAATTTTTCGAGAATCCGCTTGCCTAATTCATCTTGCTCAAAGTTAAGAGGAATTTCATAGATAGCATCCACATCGGGAGCTGAAATAACGTCAGAAGCGTCCACATTGCAAAAATCAGAAATTTTTTGTTTGCGCGGCTCGTCTACGACAAATTCTGACCGCGCAATAATAATATCGGGCTGAATTCCGGCTGAATTAAGCCACCGCACCGCGTGTTGCGTAGGTTTTGTTTTCATCTCTCCCAATTTGCCGGGAACAGGCAAATAGGTTACCAACACAAACATCACCTGGTCTGGCATTTCCCTCTTCATCATCCTTCCCGCCTCCAAGAACAAAACATTTTGATAATCCCCCACCGTTCCTCCCACTTCAACCAAAACAAAATCGGCTTTATCGTGTTCAGCCGCTTTTTTAATGCGAGAAATAACCTCCAACGGAATATGCAAAACAACCTCGACAGTCTTGCCGTTGTATTCCAAGTTTCTCTCCCTCTGAATCACCGCCTGATAAATTCTTCCCGTCGTAATATAGTTTACCGAGCTAAAATCCCGATCGAGGAATCGCTCGTAATTTCCAATGTCCTGATCGCATTCGGTGCCGTCATTGGTTACAAAAACTTCTCCATGCTCGAGCGGATTCAATGTTCCAGCGTCAACATTCACATAGGGATCAATTTTCACCGCAGATACGCGAAATCCCTTGCTTTGAAGGATTTTCGCGATTGAAGCGGTAGCAACTCCCTTTCCCACGCCGGATATGACGCCTCCTGCGACAAAAATAAATCGTGTCATGGAAATTATCAATCAGGTAGCAACGAATTCATCTTTCGAATGACTCTGCGCGATAACCGCCGATCTCTCCTTACCCCTCGCCCACAATCAGGCGAATTTCCGCTTCCAAATTATGGTCCAACGAAATCTTCACTGGAAATTCTCCAAACTCTTTAATCGGCTCTTCCAGCTTGACTTGATTCTTTTTCACTTCAAAACCAATTTCCTTCAAACGCTCTGCTATTTTCTGGGCAGTAATAGACTCGAATAATTGTCCGCTTTCTCCCACTTTTACATTTATTTGAACTTCCAAATCATCAAGTTTGGAAGCGACCTGTTGGCTGTTCTTTAATCCTTCTTCCGCCTTCTCCGTAACAATTTGCTTCTGCAGTTCTGCCCATTCGATAACTTCCGGAGTAGCAAGCTTTACCAATCCTTGAGGGATAAGCATATTTCGGGCATATCCATCCGCAACTTCTTTCACTTCAAACTTTTTTCCGAGATTTTCAACGTCTTGGATTAATACTACTTTCATACGCGTATCATTTAGAGTTGATCTTATACCTTTATTATTCTGTTACATTTGGCTCACAATTTCAAGAGCTTTTTCAAACTGCATATCTGTTTCCTCCGGATTCTTTCTTTCATCCTTTATCTGAACATCCGGAGTTAATCCCTTGCCGGTTATATGATCTCCTTTGGGAGTAAGCCATTTTGCAACAGTTACCTTGACCGCAGAACCATCACCCAAATGAATGAGCTCTTGCACCGATCCTTTTCCAAATGACTGTTCTCCAATCAATTTCGCTCCCGTTTGATCCCGCAACGCTCCCGCCAAAATTTCCGAAGCTGACGCTGAACCCTTATTCATCAATACAACAACCGGATAATCTGCAAAAGCGGCGTTTCCCTTTGAAAGATATTCCCGATTGTTCTCGTCTGATCCGAAATCTTCCACCACCACCACCTCATCCTTTTTCACAAACCAACCCGCCATATCCACCGCAACCTCTAAAAATCCTCCCGGATCATTGCGCACATCAATGATCAAACGATCCGCGTCTGAAGCCAGAATCTCTTTTGCCGCCTGCTGGAATTGGGTCCGCGATTTCTCGGAAAACTGATGAATTTTTATATATGCTACCTTATCCCTCCTGATATTCCAAGTAACGGAAGGGATATTGATGACATCTCGCGTAAGTTCAAATTCTTTCGCTTCTTTCCAATCATCTCGAAAAATCGAAAGTTTCACCTGCGTTCCTTTCTGTCCTCGTATCAAGGATACCGCTTCCTCCACGCTCATGTTCTGCGCTGTTTTCTCATTGATACTGATAATCTTATCTCCCGCCTTCAAACCAGCCAGATAAGCCGGAGTGCCTTCCAATGGCGCGATTATTGTCAGTGTATCATTTCGCATTCCGATTTCCATACCTACTCCTTCAAAAAATCCTGAAATATCGTCTAAAAATTGCTTTGCCTCTTGGGGTTCCAGGAAAATTGTATAAGGATCGTCCAGACTTTCCACCATGCCCTTGATTGATCCGTATACCATTTGTTGGTAGTCCAATGTGCCGGCATCGGCATATTTTTCTTGAACTAGCTGCCACGCGCTCCAAAACAGCGAAAAATCCGCGCCATCGGGCTGACCTTCCTCGATATTGGTTACTCCATGCACGATAAAAGACTGACCATTGATTCGCGCAGTCAAAAAACCTCCCGCAAAACTTGCGATCGTAATCGCAGACATCAATAAAACCAAAGGAGAAAACCGTTTCATACGTATGTATCTTATCATATACCCGAGGGAGAAGCAATTAAAACGCGCACGCCAATCAAACGTATCGGTTTTGGATATTGCGTGATAAACCTCAAGAGGAGTTTGACCGCTTCCGCGCGTAATATTTCGCCCGCTCTTGAAGAGCTCGCAAGTGTTTTGGATTTGGTATGCGTCTCAAATCCGGAAAACCTGCACACAACGGTAATCGTGCGGAACCATAACTTTTCATCTTCCAGTTCTTGAGCAACCTGCGCCGCGAGCGATTCAAAGACTCGTAACAACATTTCCGGATCGCGCGTATCCTGTTCAAATGTATATTCTTTGCCAATTGATTTTACAGGGTGTTCCGATACCACTTCTTCTTCATCCATGCCTCGGACGCGCTGATACATTGTCTTGCCACGGGAACCAAATAAATCTTCCATCTCATGCTCTGAAATCTTGCGCAAATCGGCAACCGTACGCAAATTCGATTCACGCAGAATTTTGGCTGTTTTTTCCCCGATTCCCGGAATCTTCTCCACATCCATGCGCTCTATAAAATCGGCGCATTGTGCGGGCTTTATCACTTTCCATCCGTTTGGTTTTGCGGCCTGGCACGCCATTTTTGCAATCATTTTGTTTGGCCCCACGCCGCACGTGCAGGTAAGTTTTTCTTTTCCGAGAATTTCCTTGCGCAACTCTTGCGCCAATGTTTGAACTTTCGCGAAACTCTTGAGAAAACTCACATCCACATAGGCCTCGTCAATCGAAACCTGTTCCATTGCTGCTTTTCCTGTCTTTTTTCTTATAAGCTTCATGATATGTGCTGAAACTTGGGCATAATAATCTCCATTCACCGGAAGATAGATAGCTTGGGGACATAACGCATAAGCTTTGGAAATGGGCATGGCAGAATGCAAACCAAAAGCGCGGGCCGCATAGTTGCAGGTTGAAATAACCCCTCGCCCCTTGCCTCCCATGGGGTCTGCTCCAACTACCACTGGTTTTCCCTTAAATCTCGGATTCTCGCGCTCTTCAATCTGCGCGAAGAAATAATCCATGTCCAGATGGATAATAATTCTGTTTTTCACTATCTCTACCATAAACTACGCTCATTGTTTCTTCAAGATACCGTAATTCCGAAAAGAGCAAAACACAATGCTTTGAGAACGTTGGGAGCGCGACTGGCGCGAGCCCCTCACCACGAGGTGGGAGGGGGGAGCACCAGGAATGTTTCAGCAGAAAAATATCCGTATTCTCAAAGCATTGTGCTTTGCTCTTTTCGGAATGCAAAGCCAAAGTAAAAAATAGCCCTGCGATCTCGTATGAAATCGCAGGGCGTGGCTCGTTACTTTTTCATCAAGAGCTTTTTGAATTCTTCAGCACTCACCTCCGCGCTAATGGTTATGTAGCTCAACGGAATTCCGCTCCACCTCTCCAAAGGAGGAGTTTGAACAATAAAAATCTTCTCTGGCCGCAAGTGCCGTACATGATATTCGGCCAGCCATAAGCCATCCCCCGCCATCGCCCCCATGTTATACGCAATAATGATATAGGACGGGACTTCCTTTTTTCCCAATAATTCCTGCCATTCAAACTGGGAACAACCCGTTCCTATAATCTTAATCCCCATTGGTTCCAGTAATTCCTTAAAATGCTGGATCATGGAATTTGTTGGCATCACAAGAATAGCGGTCTTTCCTTGGAACTCCACCATATACCCCCCTATAATTTGTGCATTCCTTCGCACTCGCGTGTTATACATTACTACTTTGCATTACCTATTGTCAAGCAGCACGAGTACGCTCAATCCGCGCAAACAAAAAACTCCCCGTACAACAGGGAGTTTTTTGAAAGAGATTATGCGCGCTTTACATTGACCGCGCTTGGTCCCTTTGGAGAATCCTCTACATCAAAGGAAACCCGATCGCCTTCCTGAATTTCCTCGAAGGTAACGCCAACGAGAGAATTCTTATGAAAGAAGACATCCTTTCCTTCGCCTTCCGGGGTAATGAAACCAAAACCCTTATCAGTCTTTTTCTTGATTGTTCCGTTCATGGATTTCGTGAATAAAGTTAGAAGAAATTAATGTGTGAAACTCGACGATTTTTCTCAAAATAACTATAGCATACAGTCGGTAGAAAGTCCACATCCCCCGCATTACATCATCTAAAATCTGACCGAAATTCATTACGGTAAAATGAAATTAATTACTACGATTAATTTCTTGGTTTCAAACTTTTAACGCAACGAGTTTGTTAATGACTTCATCGGGTTTCTTGTAGCGTAGCACGGCACGAGGGCGGTCGTTCAACTCCCGTTGCGCGCGCTTGATCTCTCGTATCGGCACCTTGTCAAACTCCGTACCCTTGGGGAAGTACTGCCGGATAAGCCCGTTGGTGTTCTCGTTCGTGCCCCGCTCCCAGGGACTTCCCGGGTGAGCGAAGTACACTTGCATGCCCGTATCGATCGTGAATTGTTTGTGTTCGCTCATCTCTTTTCCCTGATCGTATATGAGGGTCTTGGCGATTTCCTTGGGGAGCGTTCCGAACGCTCTGGTATATGCCTGCCGCACGCTCGAGGCATCTTTGCTCTTTCCTAACGGCACGAGGATGGTGTAACGAGTGGTGCGCTCAACCAAGGTGCCGATGGCCGTTCTCTTGTGCTTCCCCATAATCAGATCGCCTTCCCAGTGGCCGGGAACGGTGCGATCCTCCACTTCGGCAGGCCGCTCCTCGATAGAGAGCATGTCGGCGATTTTGCCCCGTGTTTCCTCGGGTTTCCCCTTCCTGCCGTATTTCTTTCTGCGGTATGCCCGCTCCTGCCGGAGCGCCTTGATGAGCGTCTGTTTCAGCGAGCCTCTGGGGAGTACATAGATATACCGGTAGATTGCTTCGTGAGAGATACGCATGGTCATATCCAGAGAATACTCCTCTTGCATGCGCGTGACAATCTCTCGGGGCACCAGTGCTTGCGTAGCTTTTGTATGACATACCTCCGCAACCGCTCTTCATGCGCCAGCCGACTCTTGCCGTTTCTGCGGGAGGATGCGCGCTCCCTGGCGCGCCTCCCCGCCGAGAACGCGCGGTAGCCGCTCACGCCGCTGTTGCGGTTCACCTCTCGCGCTATGGTGCTTTGCGTTCTACCTAACCGCCTTGCTATGGCCGAGAGTGTTTCTCTCTGCGCGAGGCCTCGGCTGATTTCCTCGCGCTCGGCGGATATGAGCCGTCGGTATTGTATTGGGTAGTGCATACGGATATAGTATACTTATTCCGTTGCGTTAAATCATTGACTGCAAGATTAAAAATTATGTTGGAATTTGTAATACTATTTATAATTGTCAATGGCGGAATATGGATTGCTCGACGTTCAATAAATAAAAGAACGTGGAGTGATGTTACAGCCAAACTTTCTAATGGCAAGCCAGAGAATCTTTTAGTTTTTACTTCATCAATAAGCGAACTGGAAACTATAAAAGCGAAACTCATATCAACTCTATTAGATTCAGAATATACACTGGTAAATGGAAACTCGAATCCTATAATTATTGAAGATAAAAAAGCATCGATGAACCCACTTCATACCATGTATTTTTATCCAGTATATTTTTCAGCTGATCAGAATAGTCAATCTCGTATAGAAATAGGGATTGCCGATAAAAGTAGCTTCCTTGGTAGTAAAGAGGACAGGATGAAAAAATTACAAAAGTTGTTCAATGTCCTCTCCCAATCTTTGAAGTAAATTTATGAATCAAAAACTTAGCAATAAAGGTTTATGGGTTTTGTTCGTTATATTAATTATCTTTGCGATTTCTTCCTATAACTACTACCGACCGCCCTGCATTCCAGTCTACAACACTTCATCCTACACCAGACCTGATGGTGTAATAGTTGTAGATGCTACAGGTTGTCAGCCAACGATACCGAGCATAAATGATCGAATGTTGTTTCTGGCAAAAGTTGGAGCGGGACTGTTCTCAATATCCGCAATTTCTACTTTAGTCTGGATTTTAAAACGCAGAAAGTTAAACAAATTTTATTCGCAAAATGCTGTTCAATCTGCACCTATAAAATCTGGAAATAAATTTATTGAATTATTTAAGTATTGGATAAAGCCAATATTCATCGGGATAGTGGTTATCGGTTTGTTCTTATTGGTGTCTTATATCTTGTGGAGTATGGGGTTTACTTAAGTCCAGATATCGTTAAATTGCAGAATAGTTTGTATTCCACTAACTGCCTATAAAAAGAAATAAACGCTGCCAATGCGAGGACGGCTGGGCAGGAAAGACTGGGTTGGGGAGGAAATGCGAGCGGGTTTTTCTTTTGCGATGACTGGTTTAGCGAAAGGATTAGGAGATCTACACCTTTCTTGCGAGTCGTTCTTTTATTTTCTCTGTGACTGCGCTTAAATTCCAATCGGATTTTACTAAATAATACGCAGGTTCATTTTTTGCAATCGCTTTCATTATTTTTTCTTCGCTTGCGGACAAGTTAGTCAAAAGTATGATCGGCACATTCTTTCCATACAGGTCTTTCTGTCGCAGCGTGTCCATCATAGTAAGACCGTCCATTATTGGCATAAGTATATCAAGCAAAATGAGATCGGGTTTTTCACGAAGCGCAAGTTCTAGGCCAGCTTGGCCATTTTTCGCTGTAAGAATCGCAAAGCCCTCATCACGCAGTTCATCTGCGTATGCTTTGCAAATTACTTCTTCGTCTTCAACAATCAAAATTTTTGTCTTTTTATCTTCAGCCATAGTGTTTATATTATAACATGTTTAATAAAATTAAATTTCCACAAGTTCCTTTTTACCTACCCTTGCTTTCATTCCAGTCATCGGAATAACTACATAGAATGTAGTTCCTTTGTTTTCTTCCGAAGTGAACCATATTGACCCTCCAGAGTTATCAAGTATGGATTTTACAATATAAAGCCCGAGACCAGTGCCATCAGTGTGTTTTTCTCTCGCGTTGTCCGCTCTAAAAAATTTTGTAAAAAGTTTATTCTGTTGGTTTTTCGGAATTCCATAACCCGTGTCAGAAACAACGATCACAAAAGAATTCTCTGCCAACAATTTTTCTCCGAGAGCTTCTCCTTTATTCACTTCTTTACATTCAATATGTATCGTGCCTCCCTCGGCAGTATAATTCACCGCATTTATAACCAGATTATTCAACACCATACGAAATAAGGGCTCGTCTATCAACAATGAGATGTTTTTCTGTTGATGTACCTCTTCAAGTCTCAACTGCTTTTTATCAATAGCAGATTTCAATTCATAAATAACACTTTGTACAATCGCACGAATATTTTTTTCGCTTAATTGAACGGTGAATGCTCCCATTTCAATACGCGACACATTCAAAAGGGCGTTAACCAGTTCTATCGAGCGTTGATTTTCAGAGTATACATCGTTAAGGTACTCTTTTTGCTTTTCCGTCAGTTTACCAGTTTTACCGCTTAACATTCTTTCTGTAAGCAATTTAATTGCCGTCGGCGGAGTTTTGAGCTGATGCGAAGCGAGCGACACGAATTCGCTTTTTGCTTTATCAATTTCTTTTTCCTGTGTTATATCTCGAAAGACTTCAATTGCTCCGATTATTTTTTCATCAAGAATAATCGGGGTTACCATAATTGCCACCGGAAACTTTGTTTTATCTTTACGCGCATAATAGTAGGCAGAACCCGCAGTAGTAGTAGTAGTAGTAGTAGTACCTGCCAAAGCCATACTTATGGGACGTTTTTGGAGTGGAATAGATACCCCTTTTTCGTCTTCGAGAAGGAGAACTTCAGAAAAAACTTTCCCAATAACTTTTTCACTTTTTATATCGAGTAGCTTTTCAGCTACTTTATTTATAAGTGTGATGTTTCCTTTCTCATCTGTGGCAATAATTCCATCGCCAATTGACAGTAATATCGCTTTTTCCTTCGCATGTGCTATCTCTACCTTTGATTTTTCAACATTTAAATCATCGAGAACATTTCGGGCGGCGATCTTGGCATCATCCAAGTTTTTCTCTATTTGTTTTCGATCGGTGATATTTTGGAATAAAGCCACAAAGAAATTCTTTTGAGGGCTAAAAACGGACACTAAAAACCACCTCGAAAGCGACTTAACGTAAATTTCAAATTCTTTCGGTTTTCCAGTCAAAGAAACTTGTCCATAAATCTCAAGCAATTCCGGATTAGAAGCGCCAATGCCCGGAATGAGTTTTGAGACTTTCTTCCCCTCGGCGTTTTTCAATCCCGTCAGTTTTTCAAAATTTTTGTTAACCTTGATATAAATCCAATCAACAGGGTTCTCATGCGCGTCAAAAACCATTTGGCAGTAAGCCAAACCGTCAGTCATATTGTCTAATATTGACCTATAAAAATCTCGGGAGTTTGAGATTTTATTTTTATCGGGCGTTTTTGTGATTGCCATTGTGATTTTTCCCGTTCCCATTCTTGCCGTTGCCGTTTTCAACCCGTTTTTTCAAGTCCGCAATCTCTTTTTTAAGTTCCACCATTTTTAATTCTCTGTTCACCATGGTTTTATTAGATTTTTCTAATTCTTCAATTCGATTCGCAAGCTCTCGAGTTCGCTCGGCTACCTTAATCTCAAGTCCTTTGGTATATTCAGTCAACTTCATCTCAATATTTTTTCTCGCAGTGATGTCTTCAATGGCGATTATAATTAATTGCACCGAATCTATCTGTCTGGCATTAAGCAGCATTGTTCTCTCCCCGATGACTTCAAAAACATGCGTGACCTCATAATCTTTCACAGTTTTTTTCTTTGGCAAAATCTCTTCTAGCAATCTCTTCAGTTCAGGGATATTCCACTGATTATTTCCTAAGTCAAAAAGAAGCATATTCTCGGTTTGCCTTGGTGTAACTTGAAAATTGTCGTAAAAAACATCGTTCGCCGAAATTACCTTAAGATCGGCATCAAGAATCAAGAATGCCTCTCTGGCCACTTCTACTAGCGTCTTCATGCAATGCAGGGCGAGTTTTTTAGATTCTTCTAAACCGTTTTGTCTGACCTTGTTATTTTTCATATTTTTATTATTATCTCCTTGGATTCAATAATTTATTTTTCGGCCTTTAAATAAAACTAATTACACGCAAAAAATCACGAATTTATTATACCACATCTTCTAAAGTACCTACTCTTTTCTGTGGATTTCCCTTTGATTTTATATCAAACCTGTCCCTTTGTATTAGCAAATAAACAAAGTGAGTATTAAAGAATTAGCACTTCAACCCGAAAAGAAAAACCCGCCACCTGCCCGAATACTTGGAGGGCAGAACACCAAAGAAAAATGTCCTTTCCTTTTTAGAAGAAATTGGTCGCGCGTGATTGAGTACAATCACCTACTGGGCAAATCCGAAAAGCAAGGAACATTTTTCTTTAGTGTCGCCGAGGCTCTGCGAGGCGGTGGCGGGGCTGATTCATTCGTCCAGTTTTCGCTCAAAAAAGGTTCGCGCAAAGTGTATAATTACGGCACCAGTAGTAACTTGTTCGGAATTAAGAATATGGAACGATTTTGCGGAAGCCAAAATCGCGCTTTGATTTTCGCCAAAACCCTTTCCGCACTGCTCGCTACGCTCCCAGCACCTGCGGCCTACGGCGGAAGCTGTGAAATCCCATAATTCCCCCCAGCGTATGGAAACAACTCAAACCAAAACTAAATGCGTTCTCTATGCTCGCAAGAGCACAGAGGAAGATGACCAGCAAATAATGTCTATTGAGGCACAGCTTTTTGAATTGCGCGAGTATGCGAGCAGAGAACGCATTGAAATCGTAAAAGTATTTACAGAAGCGAAAAGCGCAAAGAAACCCGGACGAGAACGATATGCCGAAATGATAGACGAGATAGAAAAGAGCGAGGGGGTGGGAATACTCGCATGGCACCCGGATCGCCTCGCTCGCAACAGCGTGGACGGCGGACGCATTATCTA
>MHTV01000034.1 GCA_001823215.1 Candidatus Wildermuthbacteria bacterium RIFCSPHIGHO2_02_FULL_45_25
CGATGAGACCAGCGCGCAAGCTTTGGTCGAGAGAAACTTTTCCAAGCGTGGGCCCTACCTGCTGTTGAGAAACAAGCTTAATAGGAACCGGAACCGCGCCCGCATTAAGATTTCTCGCTAACGCACGCGCTTCTTCCAGTTGAAAATTGCCCGAGATTTGCGCCGTGCCACCGCCAATAATGGCTTGAACCGTCGGCGCATTAATAATTCTCCCATCCAGATAAATGGCAAGAGGTTTTTGAAGACTGCGCGCGGTAACCTGTTCGAAAATTTCAGCTCCCGTATCATTAAATTGCAGACTTACCAGCGCTTCCCCGGTAAGATTATCAAGACCAACAGTCGCTCGTTCCACATGCTCCCCCGTAAGTCGCGGACTTGACGAAATGTAACACGGATCTTGTCCGAGTTCGGTAAGAGCCCTATTCACAAATCCAAAATCAAGCTGACAGCGCAATTCAGAAGAAAATTCGGGATCCGCGACAGGATCGGCAAACACCGCCAATATTTCTTTCACTCTGCGTTCTCGTTCTTCCTCCGGCAGAAGCTCCTTGAACTCCAATAATGGAGCGTCATTGATTCTGCCGATTGCTTCTTTTGGATCTCGCACGCCAGCCAGCTCCACAATAAGTCGTTGCGTAGATCCTTCCCCTTGAATTTGGATAACGGGCTCTGCTACTCCGAATGTATTCACGCGCCGCTCCATGACATCCCGCAAGCCGCGCATCAAAGAGTCATAATCTTCGCTCCCCGCCGAAGATAAATCAGCTTCATATATAAGATGGACTCCTCCTTGCAAATCAAGGCCGAGATGGAAGGGAGTTTCGGGCAACATCGGGATATCGAGCAATCCTTGGTTGCGATTAAACGCGGAGATTGATTGATTAACAAGAGTTGGAAAATCAAAAAATCCAGCGGCGCCAGCCGCTAGCATGATACCGCACACAAGAATGAGATTTTTCCATCGCCGCATAAGTCGAAAGATTCAATGATTGAAGAATACCACGCTTTCGGTTCAAGCGCAAGAAGCACGAAAATTTATAAGACACCCGCCAAAAATGCGGCGAAGATTCCCATAAGAAATATCCCATCGAAGACTCCTGCTCCCCCAATCGAGAACACTCCTCCATTTCGCATCGCGCCGCCAAGATGAAGCAAGTCAGCTCCAATCAAAACACCAAACGTTCCCGCTATAAAAGCTGCGCCGGCCGGATTTTGCGGAACCAAAATCAAACCCGCAATCACCGAAAAAATCGGAGGAGCAAACAAAGGCAACGCAATACCCACGCCTGGAATTACGCGAGCCATAAGAAAACAAAGAACGATCATGCACATAACCGCGAACAATACCGGCTCCAACGGCGTTTTTGTGAGGAGATACAAGGAAAGCAAGACGGGAACAACAGCTCCTCCCACATTGATCGCCATTCCCTGCGCTTTAAGTTTTTTTCTGCGAATGAAGCCAAAAAAAGAATTCTCTTGAACTTCTACAAGCTTTTGCTTGCCCAATGGGATATTCACCAAAGAACCTACTCCCATTGCAATAAACAGAACCGGAATCCAGACGGGAGACACGCCCATTCCCTCAAAGCCAGCGCTCGCAACATGAAAAAATCCAAACAGAATCAAAAATGGCAAAGCGAGTACGAAGAGAATAAAAATGATGAGGATGCGGGACATAGAGTACTTTGAATTACGAAACAAGTAAATATGAGATTTCGAGAACGTTGGGAGCGCGACTGGCGCGAGCACCAGGAATTTTTCAGCAGAAAAATATCCGTGTTCTCAAAACCTCATATTTACTTGTTTCGTAATTCAAAGTAATTTCAATTCTTTATTCGGGTTGCTTCCATTCTATTGTATGGTCTATCAGCGTATCTTCATCTGCAAATAAGAACTTTGCCTTAAAATTTTTTCCTTCCAGCACAGAAGGAAGCCAGTATTTGTCGTCCACCCACATCTGATCGAAAGGAATATCACCGATTGCAAACCACTGGGGTTTCATTTCTTCGGTTTCCACGGGTTCCCCCTCAAATTCGCTTCCCTTAAACACATGCACCTCCAATATCTGCGCCTCCCCCTGAAATTCAAAATCTATGACGCCTTTTTTCTCATAGCTGTTGAGAACAATTCCTGCTTCTTCTTTGAGCTCCCGTTTCATTGCCTCTTCAATTGATTCTCCTTCATGCACTTTCCCTCCAAAACCATTCCAGCGCCCTTGCCCGAACCCACGTTTCTTCATTCCCAAAAGCACTTGATGTCCTTGATGAATGATGCAAAGCGTCAGCACTTTTATCATTTTACGCCATGAATGTCTTTTTTATGTTTCCGCACTCGATGTTTCAGCCAGATTGCGTGCGCAATAATTTTAATCAAAACTTCCACGCTCGCGATTTTCGTTGAAACTATAATATTCCCCGATACGATATACGCGGATAAAAATGTAAGCAGTGTCGCGATGATACGCCATTCCATGGCAAGATAAACATTGCTTGCGTAATCTTTTGCTTTTTCCTTAACTTTTGGATGAATAGTCATAGGTGTTCTTTCAGCCATTCTGGAAATCTCTTCTCCAATTTTTTATCATACCTCGGTTTCCCCCAAATATTGCTAGATCAATGATGGGGATTTCGTTGCCATTGGGATCTGCAAGAATTGCATATTTGCCGCACCAAACATCTATGGGCTCTAAAACAACATGATACCCTTTTTCTTGAATTTATTTCTATATCACAGAAACTTAGAACATTTTTCCGCCTTTCGGCACTCCCTTTGTCGGCATCACCAACACAACATCGCCGTTTTCATCTGGCAATCCAAGAGTAAGAACTTCAGAAATAAAATGGCCGATTTGTTTGGGCGGAAAATTTACTACCACGATCACCAACCGCCCCAATAACTCTTCTTTCGTATAATGTTTCGTGATTTGCGCGGAAGATTTTTTGACACCGATTACAGAGCCAAAATCTATGGTCAGCTTGAATGCTGGCTTTCTCGCTTCCGGAAAATCTTCACTTTTATGATTTCCCCAACCCTTATATCCACGTTTTCAAAATCTTGATAACTAATCATATACCTCTTATCTATGAAGTTACCCCATCTTTCGAATTTTTATAATAAAATATCTCTCCCTCACTAAGGGGTTACCTTTCTCATCTGTTTTTGTAACCACATTCCCTTGGGGTAACTCCTCGAAAATAATATGCTACTTTATCTGTAATTCCTCTAGCACCTTATTCAATATTTCTCGAAAAGTTCTCTCAAGCTCCTCTCCTTCTCCATTTACAATTGGACCGAAACGAACTTCCTCTCCTTTCCTCACTACCCGAAGCATTTCAGATAAACCCTGCCGAATATTTTCTTCGATCATATCGGGATATTCAATATTGTTCGCAAAAATTCTTGGAACAGAGGCATATGAAACTACCAAATTGAATTGCTCATCCTTAAAAGGCATTTTTTGAGCCAACCCCTGTACAGCATTTGTTTTTTCCTGAAATTGCGCATTATAATCAAGGCTATAAATTTCAGAACTTACTCCATGCTCTTTTGCGTATTTTGCAAATTGCCCGGAACCACTTCCTACATCCAAAATTTTCCCTTCAAAATCTTCTGGTTTCAGATCAAGCTCATAAAAATATCTCTGAAATACCTCCTCATCGGTTTGTAAGTACTCTTCCTTTTCTTCTTCTTGCGATCTAAATTCTTCAGAATATCTTTCCATGTTGATTTATTTTAACCTCCATGATAGCCAAAGTGGGGACTGTCCCCACTTTGGCTATTCCATTAGAGACACATCCAACAAAGTATTTTCCGATTTAAATGTGATCCAACTCTCGACAGCTTCTCTACATCCTTCTGCTCCCGCGAAAAAATCAAGGAAGAAATTGCGTTGGGTTGCGAAAGGGAAATTCTCCGTACCCGTATAATCATGATAGCTTGACCATCTGTAACTGCGCAACCACTGGATCGCATTCTCTCTATCCCGCACGTATAAATTCTTCCATTCAGATTCTCGCAGTTCCACAGGATTTGTATGAACATAGACAAATACCGTTTGTAATTGTTCTGTTGTCTTAATGGGAACAGCTTTATATCGAGATTGAAATAAAGGACCTACGCGTTCATATTGCTTATTAAAATAGGTACTATAGCCACCCATCTTTCTCATAAAAAGAGAGATGCCTCCCCGTTGAATTTCTCGAACAAGCAAAAGGTAATGATTTGGCATTAATGCGAAAGCTAAAAGCTCTACAAGAGAAGACCCCTTTCGGGCACGTTCTACCTGAATAGCCAAAGTGGGGACAGTCCCCACTTTGGCAAGGAAATCCCAAAGATTAATAGGATTTACTTGATTAAAAAATTCCAAGCCAAAAATAAAACGGCTATAGTCTTGATCTTTCAGAAAAATCTTTCTCTTTTCTACGCCGCGCTGAATAATATGATATATTCCGCCAACTTCAAATTCTCGTAAACCTCGTGGCATACTCTTACTATACAACAAAAAAGTTCAAACTCAAGTGGGGACTGTCCCCACTTTTGGCTCAAATAGTCACTTAGCAGATGATAAGCGCGGGATTCATCTGATTCCAGGGATCGCCAGTTACATACTCTGTAATTTGCACCCAGCGCCATTCAGAAAATTTCTCTGGCTCCATGAGTTTCGCTTCTTGCTGTGTGGTGCAATAACATAAAGGGGAGACTCTTTTCAAACTCATTAATTACATACCAATTCGGGAAACTTCTTTCGCAATAACTCTACATTATGCTGTGTAATAAAGGATAAGGGCATAGAAGCAAGTTCTTCAAAAAAACCAACCAATTTGCTCACACTTGTGAAATTCCAGAATTTTTGGAGTGCCATTTGCAATCTTACAAATAAAAGTGGGAGAAACCCAATGCTGTTGCTCTTGAGGGATAACATGATTGCACACTCCCAAGAGGTCAACAATTTCAATATCAACTCCATATTCTTCTTTCATTTCTCGCACGATTGTGTCTTCCAAAGTCTCTCCAAATTCAACGCCATCTCATGGAAACTCCCACATACCATCCTCATTTTGAACTTCCTTTCCACGCAACGCAACAAAAAACTTTCCTTCGTCATTCCGGATAACTGCCCAACACCTACTCAATGAAATCAATTCCTCTTTTCATAGAACTTAATCATACCTCGGTTTTCCTCCAAACTTTGTTAAATCGATAATTGGTATTTCGTTTCCATCGGGATCTAAAATCACGGCATATCTACCTGGACGAACTTCAATGGGTTCCAATGAAACCCTGTATCCTTGCTGTTTAAACTCCTCACAAAACGCAACGACATCCTCAACTAAATAGCTATAATCAAAATTCGGAAGATTGGGATCCGCATGAATCACAATTTCAGAATTACTTTTTTCGAACACAAATCCAATCATTTTCCTCTCTTTATCTTCCCATACTTTTTTCAATCCCAACACTTCAGCGTAGAATTTCTCCGCCTTTTCCAAATCAGAAACCTTATACATAATACTATCTATTTTTTCGAGTTTCATCTTCACTTCAAAAGTGGGGACTGTCCCCACTTTGATCAATTTCTAGCAAGCCCACAGGCGAAAGATTGCTTTCATCTGGGGCGAGCGACGGAAATTCAAACGATTCACGCTCCGTGACACTTCTTATATTTCTTTCCGCTTCCACACGGACAAGGGTCATTGCGGCCTACTTTTGGCACGGCAGGTTTTTGAAGTTGCGGCGCGCTGGTAGAAGAAACGTTATTCCCATCGCTTGTTTTAGCTGGAGCAGTGTATATTACATCGCGGTGTTCGGGGGCAGTTTGGGGAGGTTGTTGAAGAGATACTTGCAAAAGAGATTGCGCAATCAAAGTTTCTATTCTACTTTGTAATTCCTCAAACATTTTGCGGCTCTCGCTCTTGTATTCCAGCAGGGGATCTTGCTGGCCATACGCGCGCAGACGCACCGAATCTCGAAGATATTCCATGTTTTCCAGATGCTCCATCCACAAAGAATCCATAATCCGCAAGGATACATATCGTTCTGCCTGCCGTATGCGCTCTGCTCCCAATTCTTGTTCTTTTTTCGCGTAGTCATCTGCGGAATACCCTTGTTTCTGCACAAGCAATTCCATATATTCTTTCAACGTTCCCTTTTGATCGCGTTCCAATATTTCCCGCCGCATGCGGTAAAAAGCATCTCGATGCTTGTTTAGCACCGTATCGAACTCAAGCACATGTTTTCTCGCATCAAAATGAAATCCTTCAATTCGAGATTGCGCGGATTCCAAGGATTTCGATATCAGTTTAGCTTCAATGGGCTGATCTTCCGGCAAACGCAAGCGATTCATCAATCCTTTTATGCGATCTCCTCCGAACACGCGCATCAAATCATCTTCCAGCGACACAAAAAATTGTGTAGACCCTGGATCTCCCTGGCGGCCCGCGCGACCGCGCAACTGGTTATCAATGCGCCGCGCCTCATGACGCTCGGTTCCAATCACATGCAATCCTCCAAGCTGGCGAACTTCTTCCGCTTGTTTTTCATCTGGCGGATTTCCTCCCAACATGATATCCACGCCGCGGCCCGCCATATTTGTCGCCACCGTTACCGCACCCTTGCGGCCCGCTTGAGCTATAATTTCAGCTTCTCTCTCATGATTCTTTGCGTTGAGCGTTTCATGCGCAATTCCTTCGCGATCAAGCAACGCGCTCAAGTATTCGTTTTTTTGAATGGACACCGTGCCAATCAGCACCGGTTGTCCTTTTTCATGGCGCATTTTTATTTCCTGCGCCACTTGCCGCAGCTTACCAGCATCGGTTTTGTAAATGCGATCTGGCAAATCTTTTCTTATCATTGGCTTATTTGTGGGAATATCCACCACTTCCAAGCCATATACTTTGTAAAATTCTTCAGCCGAAGTTTTCGCGGTTCCCGTCATTCCGGCTAACTTTTCGTACATGCGAAAATAATTTTGGAATGTGATAGAAGCCAACGTTAAAGATTCCGGCTGCACTTGCACTCCTTCTTTTGCCTCCAATGCCTGATGAAGTCCGCCCGAATACCGGCGGCCCGGCAAAAGGCGGCCCGTAAATTCGTCAACAATCATGACCTGCTCATCGCGCACCACATAATCGCGATCGCGCTGAAATAATGCCTGCGCACGCAATGCCTGCTCTAGATGATGAACATATTTAATTCCTTTCTCCTGATAAATATCTCCCAACCCCAACGTCTCTTCCATCTTGTTAATTCCGGGCTCCGTAATGCTCACGGCCTTCAATTTTTCATCCACCTCATAATCAACGCCTTTTTGTAATTGAGGGATAATCTTGGCAAAATCCAAGTACCACTTGGAACTCTCTTGATCGGGAGCTGAAATAATCAGAGGAGTGCGCGCTTCATCAATCAGAACCGAGTCCACCTCATCTATAATGGCGTAATAATGCCCCCGTTGCACTTGCTGCTCCAAGCTATACGCCATATTATCGCGCAAAAAATCAAATCCGAATTCATTGTTCGTGCCATAGGTGATGTCTGCCGCATACGCTTCTTTGCGCGATACCGGACGCAAATAACTTTGCTCCACATGGAAACTTCCCTTGATATCGCGCCCCTGATCGCGCTGGGAATGTTCGTCTGCTCCTTCGCTTTTCTGTTCCACTGTATAGAAAGGATCGTACACATACGAAGAATCATGCGTAATACATCCCACCGACAACCCAAGAGCATGATA
>MHTV01000035.1 GCA_001823215.1 Candidatus Wildermuthbacteria bacterium RIFCSPHIGHO2_02_FULL_45_25
AAATATCCCCGGCAAAAGAATGCCCATAAAAAACTCGCCAACAAACATTGTTGGTGCTTTAGAGGAAACAATGAACAAAGAAAGTATTGTTGTGTTGAGGAAAAACTAGAGAATACGCTTGTGTGTTTTGAATAAAAGAGGAAATGTTTTTTCAGAAAGACGAGTAAGCCGAAAAGCCGAACCATGGTCATGTGGTTTACCTGCATTCTTTCCAGTTCTGTAAACACCAAGACGAATATCATATTTTGATAGCGCGAGAAATTGTTTTGGATCTATATCCTTTAGTAACCATGCCTCCGTGTAGTGAAAGTATTCTTGTTCTTTTTCTTTTTTACAATTTGCAAAGACAAGGATGAGACCATTCCCAATTTTCTCCGCCGCCTTTAGTCTCAAAAAATCTAATTCGTAATATCCAAGTGTCGTTCTATTTTTGAGAATGAGTAACTTACCTTGCTTTTCATCTACTTTGCAATGAAAACCGCGACCATTTTTCTTCCCATTATTTATAGTTTGATGAAGTATTTTGTGTTGTGGATATTCAGGGTCAGGATAGCCAAATCTTTTCAAGATTTCCGCATTTGTGATTCCTTCTGACTTCTTGGTAAACAGGGTCATCATGGAAGCCGTCCCTGCTCTTTGCGATTTCAATTCCATAGCACCAAAATCCGGCAATGCGATATTGTTTTCTGTAATGCCGAGGTAATCTTCCAGTGTTTTACCAATTCCAGTATTGTGTTTTCGATTTGATTTAATCCATCCTTTTTTGGACAGCTCTTTCAATGCTTTTTTAATCTGTGCGAGTGTTCGTTTTTGCATATTTATTTTATGAAAAAGGACAAGTCTTTTTTGTAGATTTTTGCAAATTCCTTGAGTTGTGTAATATCAAGTCGTCTTTGTCCCGCTTCAATTTTTGAGATATGAGGTTGAGTTTTACCGAGTATCTTCGCTACATCAGCTTGATCTAACCCCTCCTCAAGTCGAGCTTTTTTTGAGCTGTTCGACGGTATATTTATGGTCTTTTGAAAAAATTGCCTTTGTCATATACCTATATGATAGTATTCCGTTGTGTTATATTCCAAGTTATGAATTGTGCCCCCACGAGGATTCGAACCTCGATTTCGGCCTCCGGAGGGCCGTGTTCTATCCATTTAACTATGGGGACTCGTGTTTCACAATTTGATATGCGGCAATCCCGAACGCCACGGCCACATTCAAAGATTCCTTCTGACCTCTCATCGGAATCTCCACCACGTTGTCGCATCTTTTCAATACAGCAGACGATACTCCGTTTACTTCGTTTCCGAGCGCAAGAGCAAGCGGAAATTTCGGTTCAAACTTTTGCAGAGCAATACTTTTGGGTGATTGCTCTAACGCCACAACCCGCACGCCTTTTCGTTTGAGTTGTTCTGCCACACGCCATGTTTGGCTGGCGTATTCCCATGCAACCGTTTGTTCGGCTCCCAGTGCGGTCTTTGCGATTTTATCTGTTCCAGGTTTTCTTCCAATGGAAATTGGGATTGGTGTAATCCCGCACAAAAAGATTTTTTGGATTCCCAAGGCGTCTGCCGTGCGAAAAAGAGAACCGACATTTTCCGCGCTTCGAATATTTTCCACCACAACAAAAACTTCGTTTGCAAGCATGTTCCTTTTGTGTATTTTACGCACTCTCGCTCTTGTTCGCCTTACTCCTTTTTCACGCGCGAAACGCGCAAAAATCCCGAACACGGAATAATTTCCACACCCTCTTTTTCCAATTCATCACAGATAAGATTCATCCCGATGGAATCGGAAGACATGTGCCCCGCAATGAGCACATTTAAATGCGCCGCCTCCGCTTCCCGTTTGTGATCTTCCGTAACATGCATACCGACAATCGTTCCAATACCGGCATGCGCCATTCGTTCGTACAGTTTGGCCGATCCTTCAGTACCCCCCGTAAAAGACACCGCTACCTTGCCACATCGGTTTTCCAAACGGCCGGCATACATTCTGGGACCAGAACCCATTTTCATTGCTTCTTGATATTCTCCGATTCCCCGAAGAACCTTCATTACATCATCTACATATTCTGGCTTTTCCGCTTCGATCGCTTCCCTCACAAACCAAGCGGCTTGATTATCTGCCACAGTATGCCAACAGATAAGATTTACCCCCAGTAAACGGGCCGCGTCCACAACGCGCCAATTGTTTCTCGGATTGATCCCCCGAAAAACCTCTGAAATGCGCTCGCGCATCAACCCCTCCGCCACATTGATTGGCACACCATAATAGTTGAAGATATCCGCCTGCATCTCCATAACTTCGTGCATATCAGCAAACGCCCGGCCAGCTGGATGATGAGCGACAACCAGATCAATATCTGCCAAAGACTTAGCCATGAGAATCTCGGCAACATCAATATCAATGCCAACCAATGCCTTAGTGATCTTTTTGTCGTGCGCTATATGTAAAATACGAGAGTCTGCGTACGGATTGATTAAAGACTCTTGATCAAACTCTACTTTGTCTGCATCTGAAAGCCGATCAAATTTCTTTTTTCTCCGCGCCAACAACGCATCCACCTCCTGCGTGCTTCGAAAATCCCCTTCTATTCCCTTTCGAACAGCTAGGTTATGAATATTTTGAATCGTCATGAACTGATTTGCTTGGGAGGAGTAAGACCCCTGCTTTTATATACCTCCTGAATTTTTTCTTGCCGCTCCTTTTCCGAATACGTTGTTCTTCGAATCTCCGCTTTTGCTTTGCGCAAGTATTTACGAAGCCCCTTGGAGATGCGCTGTGCTACTTTATTCATACCATGAAACACGTTAGCATTTTTATCATACAAAACTGTGTATACAATACCATTGTTTTTCTTTCCTGTCTATTTTCTCCTCGGGTTTTCCCCAAAAATCGAAAAGAAATTCCCATGTTATCCACATTTTCTCCACAACACAGCGTGTCTTTCCCTCTATTTTGTACTTTTTCCACAAGTGGTGTAATCTAAATATACTTCTGTTGCAAGAATTGATTGCACAGAACTGCATTGCGGGTTCGGTCGCAATATACAACTAATGAATTTTTTTCGTATGGATAAAGACGATCTGTGGCGAGCAGTGCTTGCCCAGCTTCAATTTCAAATTTCTCCAGCGAACTTTGCTACCTGGTTAAAGAATACCTACATTGTCTCTCGCAAAGACGGTCAGCTTGTGGTGTCAGTACCAAATAATTTCTCCCGCGAATGGCTTGAGAACAAATACAACAAAGCGATCTTCCATATTCTGCGCGCGATTGACCATGATATCAAAGAAGTAAAATATACCGTGGAGCGAGCCGCGCAATCTGCAACAAAACAGGCGCCCCAAAAACAAACTATTTCCATCCGCGCGATGGAAAACTCGAGCGGACAGCTTGATTTGAGAGAAGCCCGTATTGATCGCGCCACCAATCTTAACCCACGATACACCTTTGAAAGTTTTGTAGTCGGGCCATTTAACGAACTCGCTCACGCGGCTTCCCTCGCCATCGTGAAGGAGCCCGGTACCATTTATAATCCGTTTTTCATCTATGGAGGCGTTGGGCTGGGCAAAACCCACTTATTACAAGCGGTGGGAAACCAAATCACCAAGGATTTCCCCGACAAAAAAATCCGCTACATGACGTCCGAACGTTTCACAAGCGAAGTGGTAGCCGCCATCCGCAATCATTCGGTAGACAACTTCCGCGGACTCTATCGGGATTTGGATATTCTGATTATTGACGACATCCAATTTCTCGCCGGAAAAGAGAAGACTCAAGAAGAACTCTTCCATACATTCAATGCTCTGTACGAAAAAGGCCATCAGATTATTTTCTCCTCCGATCGGCCGCCCAAATCCATTCCCGCGCTTGAAGAACGCTTGCGGTCTCGTTTTGAGGGCGGAATGATAGCTGATGTAAGCGCCCCTGACTTTGAAACTCGCTTGGCAATCTTAAAAACGAAGATTCAAAACAGAAGTCTTACGATTGACGACGATGTATGCGAATATCTCGCCAGTAATATTCAACGAAATATACGAGAGCTGGAAGGAGCGCTGAACCGGCTGTTTGCATTTTATCGGCTAAACCACAAAGCGCCATCGCTTACGGAAGCCAAGTCTTTGTTGAAAAGCGTTATTCAGACGCCAAGCAAGCAGATTAGTTCAAAAAAAGTCATTCAGCTTGTAGCGGAATTCTATGATATGCAGGAAAAAGATCTTATCGCCGCGTCGAGAAAAAAAGAAATTGTCAGGCCGCGCCAAGTCGCCATGTATATTATGCGTGAGGAGTTGAAGCATTCATATCCTCTGATTGGGAAAAAATTTGGCGGAAAAGATCACACCACAGCCATCTATGCTTGCGAAAAAATTCAAAAAGAGGTTCAGGAATCCGAAATTCTCGCAGATGAGATTAACATCATCAAACAACGAATGTATAGTGGATAATGTTGGGGAAAACGCGCGGAGATTCTTGGGAATAACTCATACAGATGAGTAAGTATGTTCGCTAACCAAAAACTCTCCCCCCGTTTTTCACAGAGTTTTCCCCGAATTGTTCAAAGCAAAGATAAGCTCGCATCCCCAAAAAAACAGCCCTATAAGTATAATAATAATTAAAAAAGAATTAATCATTATTAAAGAGAAATTATCCCCAATGTGTATATGGATGCTCTTGTGTCAAAATCAAAACTGAAAGAAGCGCTTGCGATTGCAGAACGCGCCGCGGCAAAATCCGCAACACTTCCTGTGTTGAGTAATGTTTTGCTTTCCGCGGAGAAAAACATCGTGCAGGTATCCGCAACTGATTTGGAAATCGGACTCACGTATGCGTTTTTGGCGACCACTAAACAAGACGGGAAGGTTGTAATAGCTCCCCGTCTTTTGTCGCCGCTCTTACAGGTAATTGCCACAGATCAGATTCAGCTTGGAAGAGAAGGCCATGACTTGCTTGTCGAAGCAAAAGAGTACCATACAAGCATTCGATCTCTCGATCCAGAAGAGTTCCCGATCATTCCTTCTCCCAAGGGAGAGGAAGATCGCGTAGATGTGGATTGCCGCGTGTTATGTAAGGGATTGAGTCATGTAGTTGGTATGACGGGGCAAAGTCAGGCACGTCCCGAGATTTCAGGGGTGTTATTTGTGTTTGAGAAGGGAGGACTCAAAATGGCTGCGACCGATAGTTTCCGTCTGGCAGAGAAGCGGTTGGTATTCGAAAAAGAACAACCGTTTGAGGGATCGTTTATTCTTCCCCAAAAAGCGGCGCGCGAGCTGGTTGCAATCTTCGGGGAATTGCCAGGCAAAATGACCATTTCTCTTTCTCCCGTGCAAGCAGCTTTTATGTATGAGTCAGAAGACAAGGCATCGGGAGTGCGTATTCAGTTGGTTTCCCGGTTGATCGAAGGAGAGTATCCTCGGTATCAAGATATTATCCCCGAAGACTACAAGACGAAAATCGCTATTTCTCGCGCGGAGTTTACGGATCATATTAAGGCAGCAAGCATTTTTGCCGGTAAAACGAATGAAATTCATCTGGTGATTGATCCTAAGCAAAAAGAATTGGTGGTAACAGCGCAAAGTCCGGAGGCAGGAGCTCATAAGGCGCGCCTTGCGGCTGATATTCAGGGAGAGTATATGGAAATCGCTTTTAATTGGCGTTTTCTTGTTGATGGGTTAGCGCAGATGAAAAGTGAGAACGCGGAACTTAAATTCAGCAGCGAAGAAGGCCCTGCGGTAATACTTCCCATGGGAGAAGACGATTATCTGTATCTTGCGATGCCTATCCGGGCATAGGAAGGGAAAAGAATAAAGAGCTCTACCGCCAAGGCGGTAGAGCTCTTTATTGCCAATGGATCGGCAATACGAACTTTGAATTACGAAGGAACTTTCGGAATTTCCAGATACGGAAGGGCAAATCGCATAAATTGATTCCAAATGGGAGCTGATAAAGAACCCCCGGATCTGCTCGTGGGAACGCTGTTGCTGTTTCCACTCCAGACTCCGACAACAATGTGGCCTGGGCTATATCCAATGGCCCATGCGTCCTTGTATTCTTGCGTGGACCCTGTTTTGACGGCAGTGAGATATTCGGGCACCACAAGCGATGAATAGGGACCAAAAACAGGCGTTCTCGCTTCGTTGTCCGAAAGAATGCTGGTAATTTCTTGCGCGATCGCGGGAGGAAGAATCTGAATGCTTGTGCTGTTGCTTTGCTTGAGAAGGCGATGGTCCCGATCTCGTATTTCGAGAATGGAAACTGGAGGAATTCGCCTGCCATCCGTAGCAAAAACGCCGTACGCGGACACCATATCGAGAAGCTTTACTTCCCCCCCCCCAAGCACAAGCGCAGGTCCGTACGCAGATGCGTCCTGAAGTGTTGTAATGCCCATCTGGCGCGCCAATTCGATGCTATCTTCAATAGTAGCCATTGTGAGGAGCACTTTAATTGCGGGGATATTTAATGATTGCGCGAGCGCTTCCCTAAGAGTAACCTCTCCCCTAAACTTGCCGTCATAGTTTTGCGGGATATATTCTTTCCCGCCCCAGATTCCAAAATTGGTAAGTTCATCTACGACTTTGGTCTCCCTGTTAAAGCCCTTCATGAAAGCCGCCGCATATACGAAGGGCTTAAACGCGGATCCTGGCTGGCGGCCGGGATTATACACGGCCACGTTCACCTTTGGATCGAATAAGCAGTCTTTTCCCGGCGCGCATCCTTCGGGATAGGGTTTTCCTCGCCAGTCTTTTGATCCAACCATCGCAAGAATTTCTCCGCTAGGAGCATCGGTTGCAACAAGAGCCGAGTTATGCGCGTTGCTCGACGCATTGCGTTTTGCCCCGTCAGCAATCACTTGCTCGGCGGCTTGTTGCAGATTCCAATCAAGCGACGTGCGGACCGTCAGCCCGTTTTCGCGCACGAATTCTTCTCCATATTCGCTCAAGAGTTGATCGAGCACATAGAGCACGAAGTGGGGAGCTTTCATTGTAGAAGTTTGTTCTTTAAAGAGGATGTCTTTTGCCTGCGCTTCTTTGGCTGTTGTTTGGGCGAGAAACCCTACGTGCGCCATGCGCGAGAGAACGTAGTCTTTTCTTGGCAGGAGGAGATCGTCTTTGTGGCTTCCATAAGGAGAATACAGCGAAGGAGCTTGAATGAGAGCCGCCAATATGGCGGACTCCTCAAGCGCTAGATCGGAAACATGCTTGCCAAAATACATTTGACTGGCCGCTCCTACCCCATATACGTTTGATCCTAATGGAACTTGGTTGAGATAGAATTCCAAAAGAGCGTCTTTACTGTAATTCCTTTCCAATTCGAGGGTGAGCACTAATTCCCGTATTTTGCGAGATAGCTTCTTGTCTGGCGTAAGGAATGCGGTTCTTGCGAGTTGCTGGGTAATGGTGGATCCGCCCTGTCGTTTTGTTTTGGATGGCCAGAGACCTAAATTTGCCAAAATGGCTCTCGTTGTTCCTTTGGGACTTAATCCCCAATGGGTATAAAAATCAGCATCTTCGGTTGCGATAACGGCTTGCTGAAGAGAAAGAGGGATATCTGTAAGAGGAACAATCTCCCGCTTTTCGTCAGCGAACACTTCATATAAAAGGACGGAACCCGTCCGATCATAGATCTTGGTGGGCAAGGAAAGGGTGATCTGTCCAAAACTTTCCGGACGAGGAAGATCTTTGGCAAAATATACAAACACCGCTAGAGCAGAAACCGGCATTGCCAAAACGCCCAAAAGCAGTAGTTGGAAAACAAAAAACCACCAGTGTTTTTTTGTGGCTTGACTATACACTTTTTTGTAGTGTTGGAGCCGTCCCATAGCGTCTATGTAACACGTTTTCAAGAGAGGGGCAACCGCAATTGCGCGGGGTTGGGGAGATCAACGCGAAGTGGAGTTGCCATTTTGAAGCATGATGATACAATCGAACAATATGGAAACGCCCATGCAAACAGATAAAAAAGCAATTCGGGATGTTCTCTCTCGGCAGGTAGCCGAAGTATTGCCTGATCGCAAGGGATTGAGCAAATTGATGGCCGAAAAAAAGATACGGCTGTATCTTGGGGTGGATCCCACGTCTCCAAATTTGCATTTGGGGCATGCGGGTGTGTTGCGCAAGTTGCGGGAATTTCAAAACCTCGGGCATGAGGTGGCGCTTATTTTCGGAACGTTTACAGCGCAAATCGGAGACCCTTCGGGACGCGACAAGCAGCGAGAGCCGCTTTCGCCAGAGAAGATTCAAGAGAACATGAAAACCTATCAAACACAAGCGGGGCACATCCTCGATATGCGGCGTACGAAGATTTTGTATAACGGAGACTGGCTGGGCAAGCTGACGTTTACGGAAGTTTTGAAGCTTGCTTCTTACTTTACGACATCTCAAATGCTTGAGCGGGATATGTTTCAAAAGCGCATAGAGCAGGGAAGCGAAATATGGCTGCATGAGCTTCTCTATCCTCTGATGCAGGGATATGATTCGGTGGCCGCCGATGTGGATTTGGAGATCGGGGGAACGGATCAAACATTTAATATGCTGGTAGGCCGCAGATTGCAGAAGCTGTATCGGAATAAGGAAAAATACGTTTTGTCTGTGCCCTTACTAATGGGACTTGACGGGCGAAAAATGAGTAAAAGTTATGGAAACGCGGTCAACTTAACAGATAGCGCCCATGATATGTATGGTAAGCTGATGAGCTTGCGAGACGAACATATTCTCCCCTATTTTGAAGCCGCGACCGATCTTTCGCGCCAAGAAGTAAGAAAGATCGAAAGACGCATGAACAAAGAAACGGTTTCGCCCAGAGACGCTAAAGCCCTGCTCGCAAAGACAATAACCGCTTTATACCATGGAGACAAGGAATCGCAGGAGGCAGAGCACGCCTTTGAAAGAGTATTCCGCGAGAAACAAGAACCAGAGCGCATGCCCATCTGGAGAGCAACCCAGACAAGCAGTTCTTTAGGAGATTTGCTTGTTGCTGCGGGATTAGCTTCTTCCAAGAGCGACGCGCGA
The DNA here is from genome assembly GCA_001823215.1 of Candidatus Wildermuthbacteria bacterium RIFCSPHIGHO2_02_FULL_45_25. Classification (GTDB taxonomy): domain Bacteria; phylum Patescibacteriota; class Minisyncoccia; order Minisyncoccales; family UBA10102; genus O2-12-FULL-45-9. Next base: position 9,003 of record MHTV01000035.1, read on the forward strand.
CGGTTGGCGGAACAGGGAGGGGTGAAGATCAACGGACACATACAGAAAGATAGCTCGACGCAAATCCAATTGGCGCAAGACTTGGTTATTCAGGTGGGGAAGCGTCGGTTTATTCGCGTGAAGGTGTAAAACTTTGAATTATGAAAAACAAAGACCTCGCGCGCCAATTGGCGCGCGAGGTCTTTCGATTTCTCCCTAATCGCTTGGTTACACAGCACCCTCTTCCGTCTTTTCCTCATCTCCGTTGTCATCACGAAGAAGAGCTTCTGTCTCTTCATCTTTTTCTTCTTCGCCGTCCCCAAAAAGGAAAGCCATTGTTTCCTCTTGTTCTGGGTTATCCCCTTCTGGTTTTGGAGTTTCTTCTCCGCCCTCTTCTTCGGGCATTGTTGTTGTCTCGTCGTCGTCAAGATTCAATACGAATTTCATCATACGCAAAAAATTAGGTCTTATTAATTCCAGTGCACGAGCAAATTGAATTCCATACAGGAAAGCATTACGCCGACCTTTCTCGTAATCTGTTGCTTATTGTAAGGGTCTCAAAAAATAATGTCAACCCTTGCGGCAATAATAATGTATGTTATTGCATCCTTGGCGCGTATAAAGGATTGTTGCTGGCTACTGAACATGCTACCGCGATCGCGAGAGCATCTGCCGCGTCATCTGGTTTTGGGATTTCTTTAAGTTTCAAGAGTTCTTTGACCATGCGTTGAACCTGAATTTTTTCGGCGTTTCCATATCCGGTAATCGTCATTTTCACCTGAAGAGGGGTAAATTCGTGAATTGGAATATGGCATTTGGTTCCCACCAGCAAAACAACTCCGCGTGCCTGGCTTACGGGCATGGCGGTCTTGAGGTTTTTGAAAAAAAACAGACTCTCGACAGCCATGGCATCGGGCGCATGAGTTTTGAGAATCGCAAGCAATTCGGTTTCTAACGCAACAAGACGCTCGCCCGCTGTTTTTTTCCGAGACGTACGAATGCAACCATAATCTGCGCATTCAATTCTTTGTCCCCTACTTTGAGCTCGCACAACGCCATATCCCGTAGTTTCTGTTCCGGGATCAATCCCAAGAAAAGTCATATGCTTTGAATTACGAAATGTCTTTCTCGCCGCAAGGCGCACAATGCATTTTAACTCGTGGCAACGCGTACAAGCTCCTATGTGTTTGAATAGAGGTCTTGCACGTCGTCGTAGTTGTCGAGAGCTTCCAAGAGTTTCTCCGCTTTCTCTTTATCTTCAGGAGACAACGCGATTGTTTCTTTCGCTACCCAGTCAAGAGCTACGGATTCCAGCGCGATTCCTTGCTCTTTAATCCTCAATTTTGTTTGTTCCATCTGTTCGGGAGTTGTATAAATCTCAAGGTATGAGTCTTGCCAGGAAATGTCTTGAGCCCCCGCTTCGATTGCCATGAGCTCAAGTTCTTCCTTTGGTTTTCCCTCTCCATTTGCGATGAGGACTCCTTTGCGCTCAAACATCCATTGCACCGCGCCCCCTTCGACAAATTTGCCGTTATTCCTTGACAAAACCTGTTTGATTTCACCAAGCGTGCGGTTTTTGTTGTCCGTAATACATGCAATAAGCAACGCCATGCCTCCGGGTCCATAGGCCTCAACTAAGAGTTCTTCGAGTTGCTGCTCACCATCTCCTGTACCGCGTTTAATGGCCCGCTCGATATTGTCGGTTGGCATGTTGATGTCGCGGGCTTTCTCGATGATGGTGCGCAATCTAGGGTTTGCTTCCGGGTCTGCTCCGCTTTTTGCGGCAACGGTAATCTCTTTTGCGATTCTCGCAAACTGATTACTTCGCTTTGCGTCAGCGGCCCCCTTTTTGTGTTTAATTGTAGCCCAGTGGCTGTGTCCTGACATAGGTAAATGAGAATACAGGGCTTTAAGCTATACGGTCTTGAGAACGCACGGAACGCGGCGGCGTGAGTTAGAGCAAAAATTCAGCAGAATTTTATGCGGTTCTCAAGACCGTATAGCTTAAAGCCCCAAAGTAAAGCATTAGTATCTATAATAGTGTTTTTTTGTTTTTTGGCAAGCCAAGATGGGAATACGCGAGCTGTGTTGCGACTCGTCCCCGCGGCGTCCGATCGAGAAATCCGAGCTGGAGCAGATACGGTTCATAGACATCCAAAAGGGTATCCTCTTCTTCAGCGATTGCGCTTGCTAATGCCTGCACTCCAACCGGCCCGCCAGAAAACGTGCTGATTAACGCAGAAAGGAGCTTGCGGTCTCCTGGTTCCAGACCCAATTCGTCAATTTCAAGAAATTCGAGCGCGCGCTTGGCGATCTGTGCGGTAATCACGGGGGAGTCGTCAATGGTCGCGAAATCGCGGACGCGCTTGAATATGCGATTTGCGATACGGGGGGTAAATCGTGAACGAGCCGCGATTGTTCCCACAGCTTCTTGTTCAATGCCGATACCGAGGATTCTTGCGGATCTCTTGATAATCTGTTCAATTTCAGCTTGTTCGTAAAAGTGAAGCTGGAAAATTCCGCCAAAGCGATTTCGAAAAGGCGCGGGCAAAAGAGCTAATCTCGTGGTGGCTCCAATCAGCGTGAATCGCGGGAGATCCAGTTCCATTGTTCTGGCCATGGGTCCCTTGCCGATTACCAGATGAAGCTTGTAATCCTCCATTGCCGAATACAGCATTTCCATCACGGTTTTGTTGACGCGGTGGCATTCATCAAGAAAAAGAATTTCTCCCTCTTGGAGCGTGGTCAACAAAGAAGCGATATCCCCTGTTTTCTCAAGGGTAGGGCCTGCGCACACTTTAATGGGAACACCCATTTGAGCGGCAATGACATGGGCGAGCGTGGTTTTTCCAAGCCCTGGATTTCCGTATAATAGCAGATGCTCAATGGATTCATTCCTCTTTTTTGATGCATCAATGATCACTTTAAGCCCCTGTTTGAGTTTTGTTTGTCCTAAGTACTCGTCCCAAGATCGGGGGCGGAGTGTGCGTTCAAATGTGGCATCTTCTGGGGTAACATCGGGGAGCATCTTGACAAATAATTTACAGTTGATTATAATACCCGTTAGGAGTGGGGTGATGTCCTATGCGTGGGACATTCTCTTTATTCTTACTGAACTTATGTGATAACCCTAGAAGCTGGGGACCTGGAGTTATTTTTTGGAGGGTAGTCTGGGTCATGCTGGACTATTTCCCGGAGTAATTCCACATTTGCGTTCCGAACACCAAATTTGGTCCCCAGCTTTTGGGGTTATACTGTTTATGTGTAATCTGCGGTAACTCGATCTACTTCTTCCAGCGTGGTGATTCCCTGAAAAACCTTCAGTAAACCGTCTTGGCGCATGGTAATCATTCCTTGTTTGGCTGCGAAATCTCTCAACGCAGAAATAGATGGGTTTGTGAGGATGAATTCTTCCATGGGCCCGTCCACAACAATTGCCTCAAAAAGGCCTACGCGCCCTTTGTATCCGGTGGTATTACAGACAGAGCATCCTTTTGCTTTTGCGACGCGCGCGTTTCCTTGGGGCTGAATGCGCGCGGGTAATCCTTTTACACTTGTTTCAACTGCGGCAATTTCTTCTGCTGCGGTTTTGTCATACACGGCGCATTGCGCGCATACGCGGCGGACAAGACGTTGTCCGATAATCAGATTGGTTGCGGCGGCGATATTGATCGGCAAGGATCCTAAACTCAATAAACGAGAAATTGTTCCGGGAGCATTATTGGTATGAAGGGTGGAAAAGACAAGATGTCCTGTCAGAGCTGCCTGCAATGCGATTTGCGCGGTCTGATCGTCTCGAATTTCTCCCACCAGAATGACATCCGGGTCTTGCCGCACAATTGCCTGCAATCCCGATGCAAAGTCATAGCCGCGCTCGGGATGCACCTGGGTTTGAATTGCGCCCGGAAGATGGTATTCAATAGGGTCTTCAATCGTAATAACTTTGATCTCCGGATGAATAATTTCGTTCAAGAGAGCATACAGAGTGCTTGTTTTCCCTGATCCCGTGGGGCCGGTTGCCACAATTAAGCCATTGGGTTTTTTGAGCTCTCGGACGAACATCTCTTGGAGATCTTTTCGAAGATCGAGTTCTGAAAATTTGATAAGGTTTTTGGGGTTGAGCACGCGAATGACAGCGCTTTCGCCATATTCGGTTGGAAGCGTTGCCACACGAGATTCAATAAGGCCCCCATTGGGAATCTGAAAAGAGAATCTTCCATCTTGCGGTTTGTCTGCGATATTCAATTTCGCGCCGGCTAAAAGTTTAATGCGCGAAAGGAGCGAAGTATAGATTGTTCTGTCAATAGTTCCGGCATCCTGAAGCATTCCGTCAATGCGAAGGCGAAGTTTAATATCCGTAATTTCGGGTTCCAGGTGAATATCGGAGGCGCCCAAAGCAATCGTGGATAAGAGAAGAACCGTTACCATGTGGGTAACGTCGCGAGTTTGCGCTTCGGTCAGTTTTTGACGAAGTTGCGAAATCGTTTGCACCCCATCTTGAATTTCCTGATAGAGTTGGGCGGAAACAGAGGGTATTTCAATTGGCATGGAAGTTTGTTACGAAAGCAAGAGAGAACTTCTTAATTGCTCATAGATGGGGAATGCGGTTTGAAAAAGCAGCCAGTTCCCTTTTTGTGTTCCTTGTTGGATGTGTTTAATTTTGAGGATCAGTGCGTTGTTCGCGCTCCATAAGAGGCCAGAGTGTTGGGACAATGGGTTTGTTTGATAGGTCAGGAGATAGGACGTTTGGTCTCCGAATGCTTTTTTCAAATTTTCCATGACGCGCAGCGCTGTTTTGGCGTTGGAATTGGAAACTTGAAAATCCTGGGGCGTGAGGAGTGCGGCGTAAAGGTCGTATGAAATCGAGTATTCCAGTTTTGAAATCGCCAGAGCAAGGAGTCTTGCGGAGGGGTCAGTATGTTGGGAAAGAGTCTGCAATAAAACATCGCGTGTTTGTTGGGCAGGAATGGCCTCTGAATCAGCAATCGCGCCGGGCGTGGTAATCACGAGATCGGTCTGGTCTTGATTTTGAATCTGAAAAGAAATGTCCTGTGGCGAGATTTCTCCTTTTTGGATGGAAAAATAGAGTTTCAAATCACGTTCGTCTTTTTCATAGTGGACTTTTGATATCCATGGGGCAACGCCGCGTAGCGTAACAAGGAATGTTTTTCCCGTGGGGATAGCAGATGACTGATTGGGAGCCGGCGGTTTTTGATAGTCCACCCTTGCTTGCTTGTTGAGTTTTTGGAGAAGAGCAAGTAAGCTAAAAGCCAGACGGATTTCCGGTTCTTGCGCATTTGGAGCGACGAGGATTAATATGGATTGTGAGGACTGGACGCGCTCTTGAATTGTCATACGTGGTGTGCGTGAAAACAAGAATAGCTTACTTTGAATTACGAAACGAGTAAAATATGCGGTTTTGAGAACACGGATATTTTTCTGCTGAAAAATTCCTGATGCCCCCCTTCCACCTCGCGGTGAGGGGCTCGCGCCAGTCGCACTCCCAACGTTCTCAAAACCGCATATTTTACTCGTTTCGTAATTCAAAGTATCTTAGTTTCAACGTACTCTATTTTTCTGAACGAGTCAACGAAGATTTATGGAAAAAACTCTTATTTCCCATTCCATTGAAGAAACCAGAGATTTTGCCCGCCAGCGCGCGCGTGAATGGTTGGGTTTGCCGATTGGGAAGCGGGCGATTGTTGTGGCGCTGAAGGGAAATTTGGGAAGCGGAAAGACTTTGTTTGTGCAATCTGTTGCGGACGCGCTTGGCATACGAGAGAAAATTTTGAGTCCTACCTTTGTGATTCATAAAAGCTACATGTTCTCTGACCTCGAACATTGCGCTCGAACACTGCATCATATTGATTGCTATCGCTTGGAACAGGAAGAGGATATTCCCGGATTCGCATGGAAGGAAATACTTGCGGATCCCCGCGCTATTATTCTCATAGAGTGGCCGGAACGCATTAAGGACGTATTGCCAAAGGATACGATTTGGCTTGAGTTTGAAGTAATAAGCGAGACCGCGCGAAAAATTCATAGAAGCGAGCATTAAAGATTGCGATGGAACTTTGAAGGACGGAAGAGCAACGGGTAACTCTGCGCGGCCGCAATTTTTCCGGGTTGCGTTCTCAATTCTTTCTTTCGTGCTACCATATCTCTATGGCTTCCTCGCAAATCCTGCTTTTGATTGATGCGAATTCTTTGGTGCATCGCGCTTGGCACGCATTGCCTCCTTTAACAACCGCAAAGGGTGAGTCGGTGCAAGCGGTATACGGATTTCTCTCCATTCTCTTTAAGGTGCTCAAGGAGTGTAATCCTCTTTGCGCGGTAGCTGCGTTTGATATGGCGCTTCCCACAAAGCGGCATATCAAATTCGCGGCATACAAGGCCACCAGACAAAAAGCTCCCGATGAATTATATGCTCAATTTCCTCGGGTGAAAGAGGCGCTCTCTGCGTTTGGGATTCCTTATGTGGAACTTGCGGGATATGAGGCGGATGATTTGATTGGCACGCTTGCGTACCGAGCAAAAAAGGAAATGAAGAACACGGAGGTTCTTATTGTAAGTGGAGATATGGACGCGCTCCAATTGGTGGATGAAAAGGTTTCTGTGTACACGATGCGCAAGGGAATGAAAGATACCGTGGTGTACGACGTTCCGGCCGTGGAAGCAAAGTTCGGCGGCCTGACACCCAAGCAACTTATTGATTTTAAGGGGTTGCGCGGAGATGTATCCGATAATATTCCCGGCGTGCGGGGTATTGGAGAGAAAACAGCCATTGAACTTCTCAAAAACTTCGGGAGCTTGGATGCTCTTTATGAGAAACTTCAAAAGGATGCATATCCTGAAGATGTGCGAAAAAAGGTGGCAGAACTTTTGAGAGATCAAAAGGAGCAAGCATTATTGAGCAGAGAATTGGGGACGATTGATTGTCGGGTTCCCATCGAATTCGATCTTAATACATGCAAATGGAAAGAGTATGATCGCGCGAAAGCGGAGCAATTATTGCGTGAACTTGAGTTCCGTTCTCTGATTGTGAGAATGCCGGGCGGAAAAGCAAAAAACGCTCAACCAAAAGCAGGAAGCGGCGCACATAAACAGGAAGCGCTCTTTGGAAATTCAAAAGAGGCATCTTCTGCTCTGGTCGAGGACGATATCTACCAAAAAATTGATTGGCTGTATAAGCAGGAAGTTCTTTCCCCATATCTTTACGAGATAGAAAAATTATTGACACCGATTTTGAGGAATATGGAGGCAAGGGGTATTGCGGTGGATGTCCCCTATTTTCATGCGCTTTCCCATGAAATGGAACAAGAACTGGACGCTCTGAAAAAGACGATTTTTCAATTGGCCGGAAAAGAGTTTAACGTAAGCTCTACCCAGCAATTGTCCCAGGTGTTATTTGAAGAATTAAATCTTCCTACCAAAGGATTAAAAAAAACTCCCAAAGGCGTAATTTCTACCGCTTCTCCGGAATTGGAAAAGCTAAGCTCGCATCCTATTATCGCACGGATTCTTTCATGGAGAGAGATTCAGAAACTTGCTACCACCTATGCAAAACCCCTTGCGGAACTTGCCGATGAGCATTCCCGTGTGCACACGCATTTTGATCAGTTGGGGGCTGCCACGGGGCGTCTTTCTTCTTCAAATCCGAATTTACAAAATATTCCCGCGCAGGGCGCGTGGGGTCGTCGGATCCGACGGGGATTTGTGGCAGAAAAAGGATGGAAATTGGTTTCTTTTGATTATTCCCAAATGGAATTGCGTATTGCCGCGCATCTGGCGCAAGACGAGAAGATGCAAGAGGCATTCCAACGCGGCGAAGATATTCATAAAGCAACAGCCGCGGCAGTATTCGGAATTCCCTTAGATCAGGTTACCGCAGATATGAGATATCGGGCGAAAGCATTGAACTTTGGCATACTGTACGGTATGGGAGCTATGGGATTTGCCAAATCTGCCGGTATTTCGCTTGATGAAGCGCGGGCGTTTATTGACAGCTATTTTATGAAGTTTGCTCTCGTGCGCGCATATATCGAGAGAATAAAAGAAGAAGTGCGGGCATACGGGTATGCTCAAACAATGTTTGGACGCAAACGCTACATTCCGGAAATAAACTCTGCCGCTCCGCATCTCAAAGCCGCGGCCGAACGCATGGCAATAAACCACCCCATTCAAGGGACGCTCGCGGATATCACAAAAATCGCGATGGTGGAAATTGAAAAACAGATGAAGACCCAGCAAGATCAGTGGCATTTGCTTTTGCAAATTCATGACGAGCTGGTGTTCGAAATGGCAGATGGTATAATAGATGAAACAGCTTTTCGTATTCGCCGCGTGATGAAGGAGGTATGCAATCTGAATGTGCCAGTGGAGGTTGATGTGAAAGTGGGGGAAAACTGGGATGAAATGGAGCGCATTCTGTGAGTGGCTGGGCATTGACACGCGTAGGAGATGACTCTTTTTTTGCGCTATGCTATAAAACAAATAGGGGCACAAAGGAAGAATGCAAGGCGCTTGACCGAACAAAGAGAATCTTTGAAAAATTACTATTGAGCTTCCGCATGAAAAAATACTTCTGACCGTAGGAAGTAATGGAGAAGATCGCCAAACAAATAGGAGTTGGGGATGAGCGGGAATATCAGAATCTTGATGTTGATGCGTAAAACCACAGAGTCGAACGTATGAAAAAAATTTTAATAATCGAAGACGATAAATTCTTGCGGGAGCTGATCGTGCAAAAGCTTGGCAAAGAAGGATACGAGATCGTCGAAGCCGCGGAAGGTGAAGATGGGTTGAAAAAATTGAGAGAAAGCAATCCCGATCTTGTGTTGCTTGATCTTATTCTTCCCGGCATTGATGGTTTTGAGGTTCTCAAACAGGCAAAGGCGGACACCCAAACCGCTTCAACCCCAGTCATTATTCTTTCTAACTTGGGGCAGAAAGATGATGTGGATAAGGGGCTGGAGCTGGGGGCGATCGATTACCTTATTAAGGCGCATTTTACTCCCGGAGAGATTGTCGAAAAAATCGCTGGCGTGCTTGCCAAGTAATATGGGGAGCAGCGAATACGCATCGTTGTGAAATCGTAGGATAACGATATGTTTTTGTTTAATAACTCACGCTAAAATAAAAAATATACGAAGGGATTATTGTTTGACTTTGAATTACGAAACCAGCACATACAAGGTTTTGAGAACACGGATATTTTTCTGCTGAAAAATTCCTGGTGCTCGCGCCAGTCGCGCTCCCAACGTTCTCTAAACCTTGTATGTGCTGGTTTCGTAATTCAAAGTGTTTGAAACGTTATGCTTCTGTTTCTCTACGGCCCCGATACTTATCGTCAAAAGCAAAAGCTCGCTGAAATTATTGAAAGCTACCGAGTGCGTCATGGCTCTGCTTTGGGCGCATACGAATATGAAGCAAAAGAAGTCGCAATAGCCGATATTGTTATGCTTTTGAAAAGCGGTTCTCTTTTTGAGTCCAAAAAGTTAGTGGCGCTGAAAAATGCGTTTGATAATTTGGAGCTTGAACATTGCGCCAAAGATATCAAGGAACTATTAAAAACATCCGAACACTTGCTGGTGTTTACACAGGATTCCTTGCCAAAAAAATCTTCTCCTCTGTTCAAATTTCTTCATGGGAATGCCAAAACACAGGAGTTTCTTCCTTTGGAAGGCGCAAAATTGCGCTTGTGGATTGAAAAAGAGTGTGCCTTGTATTCGGTGGTTTTGTCTCGGGAAGCGGAAAGTTTGTTGGAGCAAGTTGCTGATGGCGATACGTGGTTGCTTGTCAACGAAATCCGCAAACTTGCGGCGTTTTCTGGTCGAGGCAAGATTGAGATCACAAGAGAAACAGCGGAGAAATTACTTCCGGGAGCAAAAGCGCAGACTGATATTTTTCAAACGATTGAGGCAATGGCGCGCCGAGATAAAGCTCGCGCGTTATCTCTGATCTCAAAACATCTACAAGATGGCGAGTCGCCTTTTTATCTTTTTTCTATGTTTGTGTTTCAATTCCGTTCTCTCTTGGAGGTGAGCGACGCGGTGGCTCGCGGCGCGGCTCCTTCCGGTATCGCACAAAAATTAAGCATGCATCCCTACGCGGCGCAGAAAAATCTCCGGCTTATTCAGGAGTTTCCCCCGCGCGCTCTCCGCGTGATGTATCATCGTTTGTTTCAGCTTGATTTGCGCATGAAAACAGGACAGATAGACCCTGCGGCAGGGCTTGATTTGTTTATCGCGACTTTGTAGTATTTTGCGAGATTGCAATGAAAGTGTATAATGAATACATAATTCAAAAGATAGAATCAACCCCATGAACTCTCTCAAGCCCCTTCTCTTTGGTCTGGTCATCGGCTTAACGCTCGCTCTAGGCCTCACCGCCTA
>MHTV01000036.1 GCA_001823215.1 Candidatus Wildermuthbacteria bacterium RIFCSPHIGHO2_02_FULL_45_25
GAGGTGCCGAACAGGGCCGTAGATATGGACTCGCGGGCCCTACCAGCCTGTTATCCCCGGGGTAACTTTTGGTTGATGATCTTCCCATTTTCTACAAAAATAGGTCGGTTCACTAAGTTCTGGTTTCCCATCTGCTCGACATATCCGTCTCGCAGTTAAGCCAGCTTATGCCTTTACACGAACGCTCCGATTTCCATCCGGAGCTAGCTGACCTTTAAACGCCTCCGCTACTTTTTAGGAGGCTAGCGCCCCACTAAAACTGACCGCCTCCAACTGTCTCCCGCTATGAACGGGGTTAGACTTAGCATTTTGAAAGATGGGTATTTCACTGTCGGATCCATCCCGCCCGGAAGCGGGACTTCAAATCCTCCCCACTATTCTACGCATCCAAAACGATAAGACAATAAGAAGCTACAGTAAAGCTCCCGGGGTCTTTTCGTCTAGCCGCAGGTAACCGGCATCTTCACCGGTATTGCATTTTCATCGGGCAGCTCCTGGAGACAGTTCCCAAGTCGTTACACCTTTCATGCGGGCCTGAACTTACCAGGCAAGGGGCTACGCTACTTTAACACGGTTATAGTTACCGCGGACGTTCACTGGGGCTTCGGGCAGTGAGCATGATCTACTTGCGTAAACCACACCCCCACCGTTAACACTCCAGCACTGGTCAGGTGTCAGCCTCTATACATCCTCTTTCGAGTTTAGCAGAGACCTGTGTTTTTGATAAACAGTCGCCAGGGAAACATTCGCTGCGTCCGCCTTGCGGCGGAAGTCCTTATCGCGAACTTACGGACACTTTTTTGCCTAGTTCCTTCAGGAGCTTTCACCCGTTCGCCTTAGTACTTTTATACTAATCCACCTGTGTCGGTTTACGGTACGGTTCCCATATTTTTAACCCTACGAGCTTTTCTGGGAAGAATGCTCTTTCGAATCCCGTCTCCCGTAGGAAACAGTTTCCGCAACACTTCCATCCACCTTGCGGCGGAAAGTCATGCCACGAACAGAAATCCAATAATCTGCTCGAAGTACTATTCTTCGTCACTCTTCAGAAAAATATGGAAGGGCTGGAATATTCACCAGCTGTCCATCGCGATACACCATTTGGCGCATCACTAAGGCCCGCCTAACCCTTGGATGATCATCATTGCCAAGGAAACCTCGGATTTACGGCGCCGAGGGCTCTCACCTCGGTTGCGATTACTCATGCCAACATTCTCACTCCCTATCGCTCCACCCTGCCTTCCAGCAGAGCTTCAATGCAATAGAGACGCTCTCCTACCACTCCGCCTTACGGCGGAATCCTCATCTTCGGTATCAAACTTGAGCCCCTGTGAATTTTCGGCGCAAAACTCCTTAGCTAGTAAGCTATTACGCACTTTTTAAAGGATGGCTGCTTCTGAGCAAACCTCCTAGCTATCACAGGAATTTCACTTCCTTGCAATTTGCACTTAGTTTGATTTGGGGACCTTAGATTGAGATCTGGGCTCTTTCCCTTTTGAGCGCGGAGCTTAGCCCCCACGTTCTAACTGCTCATCCATTAATTCCGGCATTCGAAGTTTGGTAGGAATGCCTGGCTTGCGCCAAGGACACCCCTTCCAGAGCTCTACCTCCAGAATGCGAAGATGAACGCTAGCCCAAAAGCTATTTCGGAGAGAACCAGCTATTACCAGGTTCGGTTAGCTTTTCACTTCTTACCACAATTCATCCCAGAGAATTGAACGACTCACGGGTTCGGGCCTCCGGCCGACTTTCGTCGGCCTTCACCCTGATCATGGCAAGCTCACCTGGCTTCGGGTCTTACATGTGCTGCACTCCGCCAAAGGCGGAAAACGCGCTATTAACACTCGGTTTCCCTGTGCCTACGCCCCAGAAGGGCTTAGACTGCAACACACATAAACTCGTTGGCTCGTTCTGCAAAAAGCACGCAGTCATCCGCCTTGCGGCGGACTCCTACTCTTTGTAAGCAAGATGGTTTCAGGTACTATTTCACCGCCCTCACCGGGCTGCTTTTCACCTTTCCCTCACGGTACTGATTCACTATCGGTGATATGAAGTATTTAGCCTTTCCCAGTAGTCTGGGAAGCTTCCCACGAGGATTTCGTTTCTCGAGGTACTTAAGAAGAATAGCAAGGAGCACAGAAAAATTTTCAAATACGGGGCTCTTACCCTCTATGGCACCCCTTTCCAAGGAGTTTCTTTTAATTTACTGACTAGGTTTTCTCCCTCGGTCAAGCGCTACTCCCGCACCACCAAAAAGGAGGCGAGAGTAATGCTCCCGACGCTATTCCCTTGCAACCCCTCTGTACTTTCATACAAAGGTTTAGGCTATTCCCTTTTCGCTCGCCGCTACTAGGGGAATCACGTTCGTTTTCTTTTCCACCGCTTACTGGAATGTTTTACTTCAGCGGGTTGGCTCTCTGACATAAATGCCAGAGTCATTCGCCTCAACGGCGAATGGGGTTATCCCATTCGGAAATCTCCGGATCAAAGGTTGCTAGACACCTCCCCGAAGCTTATCGCAGTCACGCCACGCCCTTCATCGCCTTCATATCCCAAGGCATCCACCATCTGCTTGTAAAAATGCAATCTACGTTAGCTAGCAATAAACAATCACTTGCTTCATTTTTCAGTGCATACATCCATTATGATGTAAGGTATACACTTTCTTTGACAAAGTCCTCATGAGCAACAGAAAAACCGCTTGCCGCGGCCTATTCTCCATCAATCAAAACCGTTTTGCAGAGCCGCTTTACAATACGTATTTTTGCTTGTTTCTCATGTCCAAATCAATTGTAGCTGAAATGATTTTGCGTGTCAACCCCCCGCATTACATCATCTAAAATCTGACTATACGGGTATCGGTTACATCATCTAAAATCTGACTATACGGGTATCGGTTACATCATCTAAAATCTGACCGAAATTCATTACGGTAAAATGAAATTAATTACTACGATTAATTTCATTTTACAACTATGAATATGTCATCCAGAAACCAGTATCTTTTAGAAATGCGTCCTGATATTTAAAAACGAAATCCAAGAAAGTTCGGAGCAGCTTGTTGGACGAAGCCGAAAAAAGAACGAAGCTCAATAGAAAGTATCTGATGGACAAATTGAAACCAAAAAGTAATGTAGATACCCTTGTTTCAAACAAGAAAAAGAGAGCATCATATTACGACAACGCCATCAAACCAGCCCTGGCCAAAATGTGGCGAATCTTTGACCACCCGTGTGGCCAGCGATTGGAAACTTCGTTAAAGACAGAAACCGAAAGGTTGAGAAAATTAGGAGAGCTTTCGTGCTCTGACGAAGTTGCCAGAAAACTGCAAGAAATGGGATCAGCCACGATCGATTAGGAAGTTGAAGCATCAAAAAGAAATTGAAATGGTTAAAGCAAAATACCACAAGAAAATCCACCCCCTCCTTTACCAGAAAATACCCGTAAAAGTGTTTGCCGAACAAGACAGGAGTGTATTAGGAAATATGCAGATTGACCTTGTGGAGCACTGCGGAGCATCAGCCGCTGGACAATTTGTAAATACGCTAGACACGACCGATATATCTTCCGGTTGGACGGAACAGGAGGCGGTGATGGGAAAAGGACAAGAGCCGACAAAAGAAGGTATCAATCAGGCGAGGACAAGATGTCCATTTTCGTGGGTCGAAATTCACTCTGACGGAGGCACGGAATTTATCAACGCCCACCTGTTTGCCTATTCGACTGATACGGGCTTGGATTTTTCAAGGTCGCGAGCCTACAAGAAAAATGATAACTGCCTGGTGGAACAGAAAAACTACACGCACGTTCGAAGGTTGGTGGGATATCTGAGATACGACACCCAAGAAGAAATGGAATTGCTCAATGATCTGTATCGGAACGAGCAGCGACTTTTCAAAAACTTTTTCCAACCGGTCATCAAGTTGGTTTCCAAAGAACGGGTGGGCGGTAAACTGCATCGCACATACGACAAACCAAAAACACCGTATCAACGAGTTCTGGAGTCGCCCGAAGTTTCAGAAAAGAAAAAAGAGGAACTGCTAAAAGTATATCTATCCCTCAATCCCGCGGAGTTAAAACGCCAGATTGAGAAAAAAATGGACACGCTTTACAGGACATATCAAAACAAAATTCATTCACAAAAAGTCGAAGGAAAAAAGAAAATTTCGTTGAGATTTTCCGAGGTTCGCCGGATACCTGTTTCGGTCAGATAGTTAAATGATTTGACACGCCCCCCGGGCAACACCCTCATCCCAATCGCGAGCAACCATGAGCTAAAAGATATGACTTGCGAAACCAGCACATATAATGCTTTGAGAACGTTGGGAGCGCGACTGGCGCGAGCACAAGGAATTTTTCAGCAGAAAAATATCCGTGTTCTCAAACCCTCATAATGTACTGGTTTCGTAAGTCAAAGTAAAACAGAAATATCCACGTCATCAAACAAAGCGGCCTGGGCAAAGCCCAGGCCGCTACCTTATATTCTTTTATCCTCTCATTTTGTTGCGTATATCCCGTATGATATCTGCCGCAATATCCCGTCCTCCAAGTCCGAAAGCAAGGGCAAACGCAAGCGCCAATCCATAACCCAGCGCTTGCACAAATGTTTGTATAAGAATCTCGATAGGCAATACCGCGATATGCAACTGCAGCAACGCCGACAAAAAAGCAAAGATAAGGATAATCCATTTTGCAATACTGCCAATCAGTTGCCCATGCGTTAACCGCATGCTTTCCATCGCAAAACGAACAATTTTTTCTACCACATCGGAAATCACAACAGCAACCACAAGAATCAAAGCCGCAGCAATCACGTTCGGCAAATAGCCCACAACATCTTGAAGAAACATTTCAAATCCTTCCAATCCAAGAATATCCACTGCCATTAAAAGAACAACCAATCCAATCATCCATTTGAATAAAGATCCTACAAATCTCGCGGGATCCATTTTGATATCTGCTCGTTCAAGCGCCCCCTTCCAATCTCCCCGCTGGAAAAGTTGGTTAAAATTTATGCGATTGAGAACCTCGGTTATTAAACGACCGACCGCAACAGCGAGAAGCCATCCGATCGTAAAGACAATAATCGCGATCACAATTTTAGGGAACACCTGCAGAAAACTTGCCGTCATATCTTGAGATACGCGATCGAAAATTTCTTGCCAATTTATATTCATAAAACGGGAAACTTCAATTGGCGCCAGCCAACAAAAGTTATGTTACAAACTTACTTATATCGACTACGATACTATCCATCTCGACCTTTTGATGAATTTGTCTGATCAAGAATCTTTTTGAATCGCGAATCGCGGTCTTCACATTACTCTCCGCTTCCTCTTTCCTGCGCATTCACCACGAACAAAACCTTGCCCTTGATCTGTTTTTTTTCCAACCATCCAAATTCCCGACTGTCCGTGCTTTCATTTGCATTTACTCCTTCAACCCAATAACGCGAGTTCTTTCGGCTGACAATCCGCTTCACCAACATTTTTCTATCCACAGGATGCGCGCAAACCACCAATTCTTCCTCCCGAGGAGAACAAAAGAAATAAGGCAACCCACTCGCGCACACAAAATCTCCTTCTTTCAAAAGAGGTTCCATGCTCTGGCCTTTGATTTGAAAAAAAGAGAACACCATAAAATTTCTCTCGTATCAATCCGAGATTCTATCTGACAGCTTTCACTTTCTCGAAAATTTCCGCAAATTCATTCACTTCTTTTTTCAATTCCTTTGCGAGTTCCATATTAATTTCCTGCTTGTTGCGCGAGCAAAGCTTCGCGATGCCCCACACCTTTTCATGAAGATTCGGAATCACATCTACATCTTGATGCTTGAAAAAATCCGTCCACAGAATTAATACCTGTTTTTTGCATTCCTGCGCGTGCTCTTCTTTTACCATAATGTATCTAGCCATTGCGTTATGATAATTGCGAACAGCTTGCGGATCATTATTATCTACCGAAACAGGATTTGTCATAAGCTCAACCATGCGCACCACTGTTTCGGCAGCAGTCTGCATGGGCTCTGTTTTATAGATACCACAGGGAATATCGCAATGAGCGTATGCGACTTGCGATATTCCAATCCCACGAAGGAAAGAGAAAATTTTATAGAGCATATCTTTCTCGGTTACCTTTATTAAATGCCGATATTGCTATACAAACTAATGAACTGCGGAATCACAATCAATAATCCTACAAGAGGCAGCACAACCATCGCGACAGTAAGAATTAAAGATATCCGAAAATACGTCTTCATCTGATTGACTGATTTCTCAATGCGATTGAGCTGCTCCTTCTGCAACTCCATGAATTCTTGCGAGTTATTTTCCATACTTTAAATAAAGTTAGCAAACTAATGACCTTATCTTTACTGTAACTCAATGAGAATGCGCGTCAAATGCAAAGCTCTTGGAAAAATAAAAAGCTTTCTCCTCCCCTATCATTGAGATAAAGAAAGAGAAAGCTTTGCAATGCGATGCGCTTACCTCCCGAATAAGCCAAACCCTCGTCTGGAACCGGGGGATGGCGAATACCGATCCACCGTCAGGAGCAATGTTTTTTGCGCCGAACCGGCTTCTCCAGTCAGAAATATTTCCTGCGTATGCCCCGCAGGCAACGACGCAAGAAAATCCTGAATCGCTTTTGCTCGGCTTTCGCACTGGATACGAACAGGGGGGCTGTTCCCCGCGAGAAGAATTTTCCCCGTTCTGAAACTCCCGCGGGAAACAGAGACTGGGGGATTCTTCCCGGAAAATACCAGCGCCTCATCTGCATTGACGAGAACTGTGCCGTCAGATGAAACTGCAACAGCTTCGTCGAACGCTTTTTCAGCTTGGTTCCGCGTATTCTCAACTGCTTTTTCAACAGCAGCTACCAAGAACGTACGCGCTCGTTCCGCCTCCGTCCTGCCCTAACACCATTCAGCCAGAAGCACACTGGCGACTTGGCTCGCTCCCGCTTTTCTGATGATGCAATCCTCCCCTTGAGGAACAAGGATATAGATATGGCGCTCACCATTGACTACTCCTTCGATAAGCGCCTCTCCAACCCCATAAAAAAGATTGTTTCTTTGGGACAATCCCGACAGAGCGAGGAAGGGGTACAACTCCTCCGGATAGTGCGTTGCGATTCTTTCCGGGATACGCGAACTCCTTGTTGGAGTTGCCCATTTTGAAAGAATATCAGCTTCGCGTCCCCGAATAGCATCCAGAATACATTCTCTGGCGATAATCTCCAGCCACTTCCCGATAATATCTCTCCTTGAGTCCCTGATACGACACTCCGAACATATCAGACATGTTCATCATTCTCCCCTCCCTTGATTCGGCTGGTTTCCATATATATTAATATTCACATACTGTCAATAGTGATGTGCTACGATTTTAGATTTTCGCCGAGGTCTCCTCGATAAAATAATTGCCCCCAGGATTCATGACCTGGGGGCCTTTTGGTTATACTTCATCTCCTTGGGCAATCCGCACCACAGCTGGCGGATGCCGCGCAGCATTTCCAGCTTCCCTCATGGAAGCCACAATTTCTCCAAATGAAGCGCGCAGACCCGTCTCATGATATGGCACTCCTCGATTTGCGCAAAACTTTTTTATCAGTTTACGCGCTTTGCTGAAGTTGCATCGGGGCATACCCGGAAACAAGTGATGCTCGATTTGGTAGTTCAACCCGCCAAACCACAAATCGTTAAAAGGATTCGGTTTGACGTTACGGGTGGTCAGCACTTGAGTACGCAAAAAATCCAAAGGGTTTTCCTTATCCAGAATAAGCATCCCTTTGTGATTGGGAGCAAACACCGTACCATAGTACAAGCCGAACAGCCCGTGATGAACCGCGACAAACGCGATGGTGTAGGTTAAAGGCAATCCGCACCACCACAAAAGCCAGACGTACACCACGAAATGCGATGCAAGAAGCACGGGTTCCAACACCCGATGCCTCACTTTGCCGGACGGCTTCAGAAAAAATTTCACGCTCGCCAATCGGAGACCGATACTCTCCAATGGCAGTATGCCCCAGTAATAAATGTGCTGGTATCTGATGAGCCACCTCAAGAATCCGCGGGTCTGCCGCGCTTTCTCCGGAGAGAAAGCCATAAATGGGAGCGTTGCGTGAGGATCATCATCCAGATCGTTGGGAGAACTATGGTGCTGATTATGCACCGTAATCCACCAGCTTGGACTCATGCCCAACAGAAACCCTACGACCAGCCCCGCAATTTCATTCCCCTTTGCGGAACGGAAAATTGCGCGGTGACCAGCATCATGCCCAACGTATCCAATCTGGCCGAAGGCAAACGCCAAATATACAGCGCTCGCCATCAAAAACCAGAAGTTGTCTCCCAAACCGGGAACTGCGATGATCGCCCCTACCAGCAGACCAAGCGTGGAAATGATCTTTACCCAGTAATAGAGCGGCTGCCTTTCAAGCAACCCCGCATTTTTAATGATCTGCTGCAAATCCTTGTAGTCCCGATCGCGATCGGTTCTCATCGAATTCTCTCCTTTGCAATAGTAAACTGCCGCATTGATTGCATACTATGTATACC
>MHTV01000037.1:0-12739 GCA_001823215.1 Candidatus Wildermuthbacteria bacterium RIFCSPHIGHO2_02_FULL_45_25
AGATTATCTGGAAAGGACAATCATGTTTTCAAATTGTGGCGCAGAGAAGCAAGCAAGAGCAGGTGAAAATTGTTACCGATCCCTTTGACCCTGTAATGATGGGGTTAAGGATTTCTCCTTTGGAAGCGGATATTGCGTTGATTTCGCATGGTCATCCAGACCATAACAATTTGAAGGCGCTTAAAACAGAAGCGTTTGTTATCTCAAATCCTGGTGAATATGAAGTCAAGGATGTTTTTGTATATGGCATTTCTTCTTTCCACGATGATGCGCAGGGCAAAGAACGCGGGCTGAACACGATCTATACGATTGAAACTGAAGGTATTCGGATTTGCCATCTGGGAGATCTCGGCCAGCATGAACTTACAAACGAACAGATTGAAAAAATCGGAACCGTCCATATCTTAATGATTCCGGTGGGCGGGGAATACACGATTGGAGCTAAGGAAGCGGTAAAAATTGTGCATCAGATTGAACCCGAAATTGTGATTCCCATGCATTACGCCGTAGCTGGATCGAAAGTGAAATTGGAAAAAATAGATGCGTTTTTGAAAGAAATGGGAGTGAAAGAAGCGGTGCCCCAGCAAAAATTTATCGTGAAAGAAAGGGATTTGGGTAAAGAAGAAGTGCAGGTGATAGTGTTAGAACCTTGAATGTATATCATGATATATACATGAAGCAGATGCTGGAAAACATTCGAAATCTTTCAGAATTCAAAAGGAAAATCGTCCTTTTTGGAATAACTGCGTTAGTGGCATTGGGATTGGTTGTGTGGTGGGTCGTATATGTGTGGCAGCAGGTGAAAAGTGTGCAAGAGAATTCCGCGGGGAATGTGCAGTTTCCCAGTTTCCCATCCCAAGGATCAGATGTTTCAGAAGAACTCAATGCGTTCAAAAATGAGCTGCAAAGGGAATTTCAACCCGCTTCGGAGGAGCATCCTTTTCCCGCTTCCCAAGAAACGAATAATCCTATGTAAAGCAAATAAGGTATGGCAAAAGAAGAAGAAAAACCGTTTATTGCTATTGGAAGCGTAAAGCCGCGTGAAATTACCGAAGAAATGCGGGCCTCGTATTTGGACTACGCGATGTCCGTGATTGTGGCGCGGGCGTTGCCGGATGTTCGCGACGGCTTGAAGCCGGTTCATCGGCGCATTCTTTTTGCCATGCACGAAGATGGTTTAAGTCATAATGCTCGATATCGAAAGTCTGCCAATACCGTCGGATTGGTGCTTGCGCGTTTCCATCCGCATGGAGACTCGGCGGTATATGACGCGATGGCTCGCATGGCGCAGGATTTTTCGATGCGTTACCCCTTGATTGATGGTCAAGGAAACTGGGGATCTGTTGATGGAGATCCGCCGGCCGCGCAACGGTACACGGAAGCAAAAATGTCCCGCATGGGAGAAGAGCTCCTGCGAGATATTGGAAAAGACACGGTGGAGTTTGTGGAAAACTACGACGGAACGAGAAAAGAGCCGACTGTATTGCCTTCACCCGTTCCCCAACTTTTACTGAATGGAACGCTTGGCATTGCGGTGGGAATGGCAACGAGCATTCCTCCTCATAACCTGAATGAATTGCTGGATGCTTTGGAGCATTTGATTGAGAATCCCGAGGCCACGACCGAGGATTTATTCCAATTTGTAAAAGGGCCGGATTTTCCGACAGGCGGCATTATCTACAACCGAAGAGAAATTATCGAAGCATATTCTCAAGGGAAAGGGCCGATCGTCATACGAGGGAAAGCAGAAATTTCAGACGAAGAAAAAGGCAAAACGCAGATTATTATCACCGAGATTCCCTATCAGGTAAACAAAGCCAGTTTGGTGGAGCAATTCGCAAAGCTCGTGCAAGAGAAGAAAATAGACGCGATCAAAGATATTCGAGACGAGTCTGATAAAGACGGTATGCGCATTGTGTTCGACTTGCAGAGAGACGCCCAGCCGCAGAAAATCTTAAACCGTTTGTATAAGTTTTCTGATTTGCAAAAATCGTTCCATCTGAACATGATTGCCTTGGTGGACGGCATTCAGCCCAAAGTGCTTTCGTTGTCGGAAATGCTTGTGTATTTCCTGGCGCATCGCAGGCAGGTTGTGTATCGGCGCACGAAATATGACTTGGATCGCGCGAGAGAAAGAGAGCATATTTTGGAAGGATTGGACAAATGTTTGGCGAATTTGGACGAAGTAATCCGCATTATCCGCGGGGCTGATGACCGCGAAGACGCCAAAACCAAATTGATGGCGCATTTTCGATTGTCGGAAGCGCAAACAAACGCGATTTTGGATATGCGCTTGGCGCAGCTGGCCAAATTGGAGCGCAAGAAAATTGAAGATGAATTAAAAGAAATTCGCGCAAAAATTCAGGAATTGGAAGCGATTTTGAAAAGCCCCAAGAGAATTGATCAGGTTGTGCGGGCGGAGTTTCAGCAAGCGAGAGAACTGTTTGGCGACGAACGCCGCACCAAAGTTCATGTGCAGGCCCTGGGAGAAATCGCGGAAGAAGACCTTATCCCGCAGGAGGAAACAATTATTACGCTTACGCAGGGAGGATATATCAAGCGTATTAACCCTGAAACCTACCGGATCCAAAAACGCGGCGGGCGAGGACTTATGGGTATGAAAACCGTATCGGACGATATCGTCGAACACTTTATTTCCGCTCAAACGCACGACTATTTGATGCTGTTTACGGATTCCGGGAAAGTATTCCGAACGCCGGTGTACGAGATTCCCGAAGGCGCGCGCGTTGCCAAGGGCCGCGGGTTGCTGAATTTCCTCGAGATGAGCTCTGAAGACAAAGTTATGTCTATGTTTGCTTTGGGGAAAAAAGACGCTGAAAAAGGCATGAAGTATCTTGTCATGGTTACCAAAAACGGCGTTATGAAAAAATCTTCGCTGGAAGATTTTCAGAACGTTCGCAAATCCGGGCTTATCGCGATTTCTCTCAAACAAGGCGATGCCTTGCGAGGAGTGCGAAAGACGAGCGGGGAAGACGAAATTATTTTAACGACAAAAAAGGGTCAATCCATTCGTTTTCGCGAGAAGGATGTTCGATCAATGGGAAGAACCGCGGCCGGCATTCGGGCAATCCGATTGAAGAAAGGAGATGAAGTGGTTGGCCTGGAAGTTATTTCCAAGGGAGCAGATGAGGACAAGCAAAATCCGGTCTATGTCTTGGTCGTAATGGAAAACGGGTACGGCAAACGCACGGATTTGAAAGAATATCGTTTGCAAAGCAGAGGCGGGTCTGGCATTAAAGTGGCCAACCTTACCTCGAAAACAGGCGAGTTGGTGTACGCGAAGGTATTAGCCATAGACGACGTGGATTTGATTGTGATTTCCCGCAAGGGAACCGTGATTCGCACGGAGATTGCTTCGATCGCAAAGATTAGCAGATCTACGCAAGGTGTGCGCATTATGCGTTTGGAGGAGGGAGATAAAGTGGCTTCCGCGGCGTGTGTATAACCTTGATGTACGGATCGGTCAATAAAGGTTACGATAAAGTATGAAATTTTTGGGAATATTTTTTGTCGGAGTTTTCTTGCTTGCGGTGTTGCTTGCGCCTTCTTTGTCTTTCGGAGCTGCGTGCGACGCGTGTGATGCGGATGGTATCTGCGGCGAGGGATTTACCTGCCGCGGCGGAGATTCGGCAACAGGAGATGTGTTGGAAGGGGTTTGTCAGCCCAAAGATGGCGCCGCGTTTTGTCCGGTGATTCCAGAAACTTCTTTGATTGGGTTGATCAACAAAATGATAGATTTTATCTTCTGGGTGGCGACCATACTTTTCCCTTTTCTTGTGGTGTTCGCGGCGTTTCAATTTATTATTGCGGCGGGAGATCCTGCCAAAATCAAGAAGGGACGAGATATGCTTTTGTGGGCAAGCATCGGATATGGCGTGATTTTAATTTCCAAAGGGCTCATCTTTGTATTTCGAGATATTATAGGGATTAAAGGGGGATAAATGCGGAATATGCGTATGTTTCACCGCTTCTCAACGTCAGTCTGGTTTCTTGCTTTTTTGTGCACAGCTTTGCTTGCTGTTTTTTCTTTTCGCTTTTTTGATGTTCAAGCCGTAGAAGCCGCGGCGGATTTTACGGTTGGATCGGTGAATCCTGTGTCGGCGCAAGAAGGGGTAGCGCCTACGCCCAAGTTTTACACAGAAGTATCGGTCGGCGGAAGCGAGTCTGTCAAGTCGTGCGCGTTGCATGTTGATGGATTTTCGCAAGGGGCAATGGTGAATCAGACGACGGGAATGTCTTTCACGGTTGATGCGTGCGCGCCTGAAAATACATGCGTAGCAGAACATCCCACGTACCTATTTCCCGCGGGAAGCGTGGGAACACATTCTGCGTTTGTGCGATGCGCGAGCGATAGCGCAACGGCGGACGGAACTCCTGTTTCGATTATCGTGAGTCTTGCAGATGGAGGAGGAGATGGTGGGGGAGATGGAGGAGCGCCCGATGGAAAAAAATGCGATGAGAAAGATGAAGTCGGAGCAGGGGTGATTCGATTCCGCAATCCTTTGTGCGTGGACTCTTTTGAGGGATTGCTTGATACGCTCTTGAATTTTATATTTTGGATTGCAACTGCGTTAACGCCGGTGTTGGTGTTGCTTGCCGCGTTTCACTTCTTGACTGCCGCGGGGAGTCCAGATAAAATTAAGAAAGCGAGAGACATTTTATTGTGGACGATTATTGGATACGGAGTGATTGTGCTTTCAAAAGGGATTGTCGCGGTTTTCAAAGAAATTTTCGGGATTTCAGGATCGTGAGATGACTTATCTGAATAGAAAGGTCGGTTCATAGAATAATTATTTCTTCCACTGTATGATGAAAAAATTTCTTGGTATTAGTTTGATTCTTGCGGTTTTGTTTGGAGGTATGGGGATGATGGGTATGGCGAATGTCGTGCTGGCGCAAGTGGTGGATGATCCAGTAGCGCCAGGAGCTGCATGCGATATAACCGCAGACTGTGGCGATGCAAGTTTGATCTGTGAGGGAGGAGATCCTGCAACTCCTGCTATCAAAGAAGGTGAGTGTAAAGAAAGGGCAGATGGCGGAGGTGGGCGTTTTGTGTCTCCTGGAGGGGAGGAGACTCCGACTGGCTTGCTTAATAGCGTTACCGATCTGCAAAACTTGATCAACACGATTACCAACTGGTTCTTCTTTATTTTAATTACGGTTGCGGTTATCTTTATCATTCTTGCGGCAATGCAGTTTATCACCGCCGGAGGAGATTCCGCCAAAGTATCTGAAGCAAGGTCAAAGCTTATCTGGGCGGCAGTGGGTATTGGGATCGCGGTTTTGGCAAAGAGTATTCCCGTGCTTGTGAAGAGTTTGTTGGGAGTAGCTGCGTCATAATTGTGAAATATTTCGGCTCTGTTTCAACTCCTCACGTTAAAAGTGAGGAGTTGTGGTTGTAAAAGATGTACGGGTTTGTTTGAGATAAAAGTAAGAGATTACTTTTTTTGAAATGAAAAAGCGGCAGGTATTTCACTGCCGCTGATTTTACGGTATCTGGTCATATATTCCCCACCAGATATGGTCTGGAAGCTGTTGCAGGAAAGGATTCCATTTCTGCAACAACTTGAGAGTCGCGTCCTTTGTGGGGAGTACGCATGTGTCGGGAATGCTCACATGCGTTGATTTGAAGAACTTCGCGCCAGCAGGGCATTCAAATAGAGGTCCTGGCTGGGCGAAACGCTCTACTTGAAACTCGCTTTGAATTTGCCGAACTCGGAACATGATCAGTGGGTATGGTTCTTTGGCGTCTTTTGCTTTGGGTGGCCACCATGCCCAAACCCCTTGGAAGGGGACCATTTTTTGATAAATGGTCCATGTCCCTCCGGTTGGTAATACATGTCCGGGAAATTCCTGTACATCAATTTTGGCATTCCGCAGCCACTCCATAGCTTGCAGAATAGGGAAGTAATAGATGTAAGGTTCGCCGATGGCATTGGGAGGAATCATGATCCCGCCTGCTGGCGCGAGCACGGGGACGATATCTCTGCGGTACCATACCCGAAACTGCATTTCTCCTGCTCCTTGGCTGATTGCCATCGTGAGCATAGGGGACGGCGGTTTTTCCCAGTTCGTCGGCATTATGGTTGATGTTGGAGCTGGCGTTGGAAGAATGCCAACTCCTGGCGTTGTGTCAACTGGTTGGATTGGGAGAAAAGGTGTCGGTGTTGTTGTATCGGAGATTTTTGGAATTCTCCACGAGAAAGATACGGATGATTTCCCGTCTTTCTCGCGGTATACCACTCGGATAGTATGGAATCCCTCTGGGATTACAACCGCCACTTCCACCTTTTCATTGGCATGGTCAGCCCACGCATTAATGAGTAGTTGGTTGTCAAACCAGACTGCCCCTCCCTCATCGGATGTAATGCTGAAGATGTATTCTCCCGTAAGGGAGAATATCCCATCCCACTGACAAGAAAAATTATCGGCTGCGATTGCGGGATCCGGAGATCCGGTCCCCCATGTATAATTTATCGTTGTCTCTTTCCGGATGAAGGCGACCGGATTTCGCAATCCGTCATTATTGTAACACTTCATTGTCCATACCCCGGGTTGCGGGGTGGGTGTTGGGAACGGGGTGGGTGTTGCTGTAGGCGTTGGGATAGGAGTTGAAGTGGGTGGAGGTGTTGGCTTGGGTGTCGCGGTGGCAACGATTGGAGTTGCTGGCCTTCGCGGAAGAGCTGCTGGTGTGGGTAGCGTGGTGCCGTTATCCCAGAACGTAATTTTTTGCCAGAGTCCTTCCCGTTGGGCTTGATCGATGTGGCCCTGCTTGGGGGCAGGGCTAGAACACATAATACTGGCCCAAGCCGCCAAACCCCCGACGGCGAGTATAACGAGTATAAATAGAAGAAGCTTTTTCGGAAATACTAGACGCTTTTTCATAGACCCTCCCTGCCCTTGTGGGGCATATAGCACTTTGAATTACGAAACGAGAACATTATGGGTTTTGAGAACGTTGGGAGCGCGACTGGCGCGAGCACCAGAAATTTTTCAGCAGAAAAATATCCGTGTTCTCAAAACCTCATAATGTTCTCGTTTCGTAATTCAAAGATAGTATATAATGTACTGGTCTAAAGTATAGCATATATTCTTACGGATGTCAACTTTTGCGGCAAAATTAGAGAAGGGGATACAGAGGAAAAAATTGAATCTCTCGATTATTCAGTATAGAATTGAAGCAAGATAAAATGAGTGTCTGAATCTTCAAATGCCTTGGTGGCGGAACTGGCAGACGCGCAGGGCTTAGGACCCTGTGGGGTAACCCGTGAGAGTTCGACTCTCTCCCAAGGCACATTCGCCATCTATGAAAAAATTTCTTACCATTGTTCGGGCGTTTTGGCAGAGATCACTGACCTACCGCTTTACTATTCTTTCGTACCGGTTAGGGGAGATCGGGGAAACTATTGTGCTGATTTTGATGTGGAGTGCTGTATATGAGGGTCAGGGAGAGGTTATCAAGGGATTTACCCTTCAAGAAATGATGACATATATTTTGGTTGGAAATTTTTTCAATGTGCTGATCCGCAACTTTTTAGCCGAAGTGGTGGGCCGTGATATTCGGGAGGGGCGGCTCTCGATGTTTTTGGTGCGGCCCATGGGATATTTCAGCTACATTCTTTCACAGGAAGTCGGCCGAATTTCGGTTTCCACCATGATGTCAGTTTTGTCCCAAGCCATTGTGATCGCGTTCTTTTGGCGCGCTTTTCTATGGAATTTCGATCTCTTGTATCTTCTTGTTCTTGTCTTGATGCTTTTGTTGGCATTTTTTACGGAATTACTTCTTTCGTTTCTTGTGGGACTGGTTGCCTTCTGGATAGATGAGATAGATGGAATATACTCCACGATCGAGAGGGTAAGAAGATTTTTTTCAGGAGGATATTTTCCTTTAAGTTTGTTGCCTGCGGCATTGGCGCAGATAAGTTTCTTTTTGCCTTTTTCGTATTCGTTTTTTGTTCCCGCGCAATTGTATCTCAAAAAAATTGATCTGATGACGGGGTTGCAAGGACTTGCAGTTCAGACGGCGTGGATTCTTTTGTTGCTTCTGGCGATTCGACTTGTGTGGAAAAGAGGATTGCGCAGATATGAAGGAGTTGGGATTTAGCGCAATAATGCTGATATGATCTATCAAAACGCTTATGGCGGCAATTGAAGTCAATAATTTATCAAGGGCGTATGAATATTATCGAAAAGAACCCGGTGTTCTTGGTTCTTTGAAGGCGTTTGTGCATCGCGAAAAACTGTATGCGCACGCGGTAAGCGATGTGAGTTTTTCGGTGGAAGAAGGAGAACTCGTTGGTTTTTTGGGGCCCAATGGAGCTGGCAAGACAACAACGTTGAAGATGCTCTCTGGAATTTTACATCCGAGCGGTGGTGAGGCAAAGGTATTAGGATTTACTCCTTACAAGCGCGAGAAAGCGTATCAGAAGCAATTCGCGCTTGTGATGGGACAAAAAAATCAGTTGGTTCCGGACTTGCCGGCCATGGAGACGTTTATTCTCAATAAAGAAATTTATGAAATTTCAGACAACGATTTTCACAAACAGTCGGAAGAATTGATCGAACTTTTTGATATTCGGGATATCTTGGATATTCAGGTAAGGAAACTTTCGCTTGGCCAGCGGATGAAATGCGAACTTGTCGCCGCGTTGCTACATCAGCCCAAAGTGCTGTTTTTAGACGAGCCGACCATTGGGTTGGATGTGGTAGCGCAGAAAAATATTAGGGATTTTCTCAAGAAATACAACGAAAAGAAAAAGATCACAATTCTGATTACCTCTCATTATATGGAGGATATCAAGGAGCTTTGCGAGAGAGTGATTATTATCAATAAAGGAAAGAAGATTTTTGATGGAAAGCTCAAAAAACTTATTGAAGATTATGCTCCTTATAAATTGATTAAGGTTACGTTTACGGGGGAAGGGGTGGAGAAATATACCGTAGAAGCATTTGGGACAATTGAGGAATTTTCTCCCTATAGTTGCGCAATAAGAGTAAAAAGAGAGGAAGCCAAACAAACTGCCATTCGTCTCTTGTCATCGCCCCTTCCCGTAGACGATATTCTCATTGACGAGATGAAGGTGGATGACGTGGTGAGAAAGATTTTTAGCGAATCTTAAGGGATAAAAGTGCCCCATCGCCCGGAGTATTTTTATGAGATATTCCTATTTTTTGAGTATATTCACTTTTCTGCTGCGCTCTCGTTTCATTTTGGGAAGGCGGAGCGTGAGAACCCCGTCTTTCATCATGGCCTGTGCGCTTCGCACATCCACTTCTTCGGGCAAGAAAACCTGCCGGGAGAAAACACCCCAAAAACATTCCTGGTGGAAATATTGTTTGTCGTCAGTCTCTTCGGGGTTGTTCCGTTTTCCGCGCAACGTAACCATGTCGTTTTCAATGGTAACGTCCAAATCTTCAGGCCGAATGCCCGCGATCGCAGACTGGATAACAATATCCTTGTCGGTTTGGTACACGTCAATGGCGAGTTCTCCTTCGGGCTCAAACCAATTGGTCTCTTCATTGAGGGTTGTTTCATCGGTAAGGATTTCTTCTTGAGAAGTATCTTCTTGGATTTGCACTTTTGTGGCGGAAGAATCTTTTTCTGAAAGAGGTTGAGAGGCAGGATCATCGGCGGTTTTTAATTCTGGTTCCTGTTGGAATGATTGTTTTTGTTTGAAGATGGAAATTTTCATGGGAATGATGAGTTAAGTTATGAAGTTGTGCAAAGACCTTTTTGGCTTCGTACTTGCTGGAACAAATAGGAGATGATCAATCCGAGTATCGCAAGCGGGAACAAGGGAAGTAGAAGCTGGAATATGCCAAGAGATCCGAGAGTGGTGATATATACGTCAAAGAGTCCGTGAAGGATGACCGCAATTGCCAATCCGCTCCAGAAAAACAGTCTTCGTTTGTTCTCATGTTTTTGAGAAAGAATAATAAAGTATCCCCACAGTGCGGACATTAAAGCGTGAAGGAGAATTGCCTCTCCAAAACGCAGGATATTCACAAAGAAGATATCGGGCAGAGAATGGTCTGCAATGAGCTTGAAAATAAGCAGGATGTTCTCGAGAGCCGCAAAACCAAGTGCGGAGATTACCATGTAGAGCATGACGTCTAATGGCTCATCTAACGCGGAATCTGACAATGCGCCCATTCGCACCACTATATATTTTAACAGTTCTTCGACGAGGGCTACGGCGAATACATAATAAAGGGCAAGAAAGATAAAAGTTTTCGGGTCGAAAAATGAGGAGAGAAATCCTTCCAAAGAGTTTTCAACGAAAATGGCGGGGATGGTGATAAGAGTGCCAAACAAAAAAATCTTAATAACCATGCGGTTGGGCTCTGGATGCCTGTCTTTGCGGAGATAAAATGAAAGCCAAATCAAACTGGGAGTTAATGCAAAAAGAAAAAGCAGGGGATAGCTCATAAAAGATAAAGTTGCGCAAAACCAGGGGCTAGAGAATCGGCCATTGCTCCACCATGAGCAATTGTTTCCTCTGAAGGATAGGAAGATGTTGATATATCTCTTCCGTGACAAAAGGAGTAAAGGGATGCAAGAGTTTCAGGAGAGTGGTAAGGATGGCAAGCAAAAGCCATTGGGTGGAAATCTTCTCTTCTCCTGTGCTTTGCCGGAACGCAGGTTTACTCTCTTCTATGATAACATCTGCGAAGCGATGCCAAAAGTAGTGATAGAGTTTTTCCCCAGCTAGATACAGCCGGAAGTTTGCAATATCTTGCGTGGTTTCTTGGCTAAGTTTTTTCAGCTCTTCAAGGAGCTGTTCCTGCTTTGGGGTGAGTTGCGGTTTTTTTGCCAAATCAACTTCACCTTCGGTGTTAAGAAGAATAAATCGCGAAACATTCCAAATTTTGTTTGTGAAATATTTGTATCCGCGCACTTTGTCTTCGGAAAGTTTGATATCGTTGCCCGGAGCAGCTCCAATAATGAGAGAAAGCCGCGTGGCATCAGCCCCATATTTTTCTATCATGTCGAGAGGATTGATAATATTCCCCAGAGATTTGCTCATTTTTCTGCCTTGGTCGTCTCTTACGAGGCCGTGCAGATAGACATTGCGAAATGGGACGTTTCCCGTGTGGTATCCTGCCATTAAAATCATGCGGGCAACCCAGAAGAACAAAATATCGTAACCGGTTTCCAATACGGTTGTGGGATGATATGTTTTGAGGTCTTGTGTTTGTTCGGGCCAGCCAAGTGTGGAAAAAGTCCAAAGCCCGGATGAAAACCATGTATCTAAAGTGTCGGGATCTTGCTCCCATTTTTCGCCTTCGGGCGCTTGGACTCCAGCGTATGTTTCTTTGTCACGATACCACACCGGAACTCGATGCCCGTACCAAATTTGCCGGCTAATGCACCAGTCGCGCAGGTTATCAATCCAGTGATAATATGTTTTTTCAAAGCGTTCGGGCAGAATAGCAATCTGTTTGCTTTCCACGGTTTTGCGTATCAACTCTTTAAGCGTGGTTTCGCTTTCGGAGGGAATGGCAGGGATATGGGATTCTTTAAGGGTAAATGGTTTGTTAACTGCCACAAACCACTGTTCTTTAATTTGCGGTTCAATAATTCCGCCACCTCTGCTGTTGGTTGCCAGGCGATGCGTGTATTTTTCGTCAATATGATCCACCAATCCTTTGTTTTGGAGTTTCTCAACAATCAGTTGGCGCGCTTTTGAAATATGCAGACCTGCGAATTCACCGGCTATGGGTAAAAGCTTTCCTTGAAAATCAATGATTTGTTGTTTATCTAACCGATGGCGTTGAGCAATATCAAAGTCGGTAGCATCGTGCCATGGAGTAATGGTCATCGCGCCAGTTCCAAATTCCATATCAACGGCTGTGTCTTTGATAACCGTTGCGGTAATGGGGCCGTTTATCCATTCCACTTGAAGTTGTTGCCCATGCTTATATTGCTTGTAGCGGTTGTCGTCTGGATGCAGTACCACGTATTTGTCTCCGAATTTTGTTTCAGGACGGCTGGTTCCAATAACAAACGGGCCGTATTTAAGATAGTAGAATTTTCCTTGTTCTTCAATCCATTCAATCTCATCGTCTGATACAGTGGTTTGCATTTTGGGATCCCAGTTCACGATTCTTGCACCTCGATAGATAAGCCCGTCGTCATGCATTCTCTTGAATGCGGTGCGCACTGCCATGTTCCGTTTGTCGTCGAGCGTAAATGCTTCGCGGGTCCAATCCAATGACGACCCCATCTTGCGCAGTTGATGGATAATGGTATCATGGCTTTCTTTCGCAAACGCTTCAACGAGTTTTAGAAATTCTTCGCGGCCCAAATCACGCCGAGTTTTTTTCTCTTTTTTGTACAGATCGCTTTCCACTTTTGCCTGGGTGGCAATGGCGGCGTGATCGGTTCCCGGAATCCACAACGTCTTTTTGCCTTGCATGCGGGCGGCGCGGATTAAAATATCTTCAATCGCAAGCATGGCGGCGTGCCCCATGTGAAGGGTTCCGGTTACGTTTGGAGGAGGAAGGACGATAGAATAGGATTCTGCGTTCGGTTTGGCGATGCCTTTTTTTACGCAAACATCCGGATTAAAAAATCCGCTTTCTTCCCACATTTTGTATATGCGGTCTTCGGTTTCTTTGGAGTTGTATGCTTTGGCTATTTCTTTCATATCTTTGAATTACGAAACCAGTACATTATGAGGTTTTGAGAACACGGATATTTTTCTGCTGAAAAATT
>MHTV01000037.1:12746-16955 GCA_001823215.1 Candidatus Wildermuthbacteria bacterium RIFCSPHIGHO2_02_FULL_45_25
CTCGCGCCAGTCGCGCTCCCAACGTTCTCCAAACCTTATATGCACTGGTTTCGTAATTCACGGTTCATATATATAATGCTAGCATACTTGGGAGATTCTTAAATTTGGTTTTGCTTCAATCGTCGAAGCGTCTTGCGGGTATTCTCCTTTGATATATCGAAAATATCCGGCAATGGCAATCATTGCTCCGTTATCGGTGGAGAGTTGGGGAAGGGGAGCAAGCAGTTGGACGCCTTCGGAAAGTTTCTCGCGGAAGCGTTCCCGGAGAGCAGTGTTAGCCGCAACCCCTCCGCCTAAAATCACGCTTTTTGCTTGAAACTGCTCGACTGCTTTTAAGGTTTTTGAAACAAGGACATCCACAATCGCCTGCTGAATTTCCGAGGACATTTCGCGAATATATTCTTGAGACTCCCGTTCTTCTGGTGTGCGCGCCTGATAGTCGTACAAGACAGCAGTTTTTAATCCGGAAAAACTAAAATCAAAATCTTTGCTGCGCATCATCGGTCGCGGCAAGGTAATTGCAAATGTTCGATTAGTGGGGATGAGCGCTTGTTTGGCGATGGAGGGTCCTCCCGGATAGGGAAGCCCCAAGATACGAGCTGTTTTATCAAATGCTTCGCCTGCGGCATCATCTCTGGTTTCGCCTATGATTTCGTATTTGCCTCGTTCTTTCATTAGTACAATTTGGCTGTGTCCGCCGGAGACAATAAGCGCGACGGAGGGAAATATGGTGTCTGGGGGAAATTGAAGGAAATCGTTTGATTGCCTCATCAATCCAATGAGGAGATGAGCTTCGATATGATCCACGGGGATAACAGGCAGGTTCCATTTCTTTGCCAGTTCTTGAGCAAAGGTAATGCCAGCCCAGAGGCAGGGGGAGAGCCCCGGCCCGTAGGTGAGAGCAATCGCGTCAATGGCGGGTCGGGCGGGATCGAAGTTGTGTTCCTTGAAAACTTGCTCCAAGACAAGAGGCAAATTCTTCTGGTGTTCGCGTTTTGCCAACATGGGGAATACCCCGCCGTATTGTTGGTGTATACTTATTTGGGAAGCGATTGCGTTTGAGAGAATGCGAAAAGACGTGCGTTGATTGTCTTTCGTTTCAACAAGAGCAATGGCGGTATCGTCGCACGAAGTTTCGATTCCGAGGATGCGCATAATGAGCATTTTATCTCGATTCTTGCGGAATTTCAACTTTTCTGGCAGAATATGACTGTTCTCAAGTTTGCTTCAGATTTTGTTGGAAAATTTGAAATTCAAAATTTTTGATATTGGTCCTATCGTCTAGCTTGGTCTAGGACATCGGGTTTTCATCCCGAAAACACGGGTTCAAATCCCGTTGGGACCGCCAGATTACCAACTTTGAACCGAAGTAAAATAAGGGTATTATCGACCAAAGTTGGAATCAAGATTATGAAAATCATTAATACATATTCGTTTAAGGGTGGTGAGAAATTTCTCAAAACCAAACATCCGAAAGAACTTCGGGAAGTTCAAGATGCTATAAAAGCATTGGACGCTACTCTTTGCTTAACTAAAGAGAGCAAAGAAAAGACCAAAAAGGGCCAGGTGTTGTTTTCTCCCGTCGATATGAATAATTACCTGAAACTTGTTTGTCATCAAAAGGGTTGGACAACAAAAGCCGCAGAAGGAAAAAAGAGAAAATTTGTAGAGCCTCGGCATGCTTTTGGAAAAGGACGATTTCGTGAAATGGACGGCATCAAAAATAAAGTTGGACTTGAGATTCAGTTCGGGAAATACGCCTTTATGGGTTACGATATCTTTTCAAAGATGATCATTTTCAAAAACTTAAAATATATAGAGTGTGGTATAGAGATTGTTCCAAGTAGTGAGTTGGTAAAATTCATGTCCACAGGAGTATCATCTTTTGAACAGCTTCTTGTTGATTTTGAACATAGGGGAGAAAGCAATATAGATATTCCAGTTTATGTAATGAGTATTGGTCTTACCGACGAAGAAAAAACAAAATCCCAAGCCCTAAGAGCGCTTTTTAAGTCGAACCGTGTCGAGGCTCTGACAAAAATGAAGCTTCGCAAATATAACGGATCAAAGCCCGGCCCCAAATAAACTTTCTCTCGCTTTTTTAAATTCATCCGGCAACTCGGCAAGCTTTACGCTACTGGTTGGTTGATACACTGGAGTTCCCATCATTCTGCGGTTTAATGTTCCATCAGCGGCCGCTTTTACTCTTTCTTGAGCGATATCCAAATACTCTTTCATAATGTCTGATCCATATCCTTTGCGATTATGGATGACTGCCGCACAGATAGAACTTCCTACGCCGAGATAAGGATCAAGCACCGCATCTCCCGGGTTTGTCATAGATAGCACCAAGCGTTCAATAAGCTCGATCGGGAACTGGCATGGGTGGTCTGTTTTTTCTGGATGATTATTTTTTACGTTCGGAATATCCCAAACATCCTCGGGGTTTTTACCTAGAGGGTTACCGGACAAAGTTCCGTACTTTTCGTTTTTCTTGAAATTCTTTTTACCCGGATACTTTTGAGGTACGCGCACGGGATCAAGATTAAAGGTGTAGTTGTCACCTTTGGTGAACCAGACGATTGTTTCGTGTCGTCCTGAAAACCGCTTGGTGCAGTGTAAGCCATGTCCAAAACGCCAGATAATACGATTGCGAAGCTTAAGTCCATACTTTTTGCCGATCTGATAAATTAAGGCATCCAGAGGGAAGACCTCGCCGTCTTTTGCGATGTGGTTTCCAACTTGCCAGCAAATGCTTCCATCGTCGGTTAGTATTCGGACGGCTTCTTCAAATGTTTGTTCCTGCGCGGCTAGGTATACATCCATGCTTGTTCTTTTCTCGTATTCTTTGCCAATGTTATAAGGTGGCGATGTTACGATCAGCTTTATTGATTTGTCTGGCATCGATTTCATCAAATCAAGGCGATCTCCTTGAAATAAGACGACATCAGCTTCTTTGCTGTATTTATTTGCAATTATTATTTTCTTATTTGAGCTAAATAATGCACGCTGATCTATGTCGATAGTAGACTTTTGTTTTTTTATCTCTTTTAGGGGGATTTCCTCGCTAGTTTTTACAACATCCAAGACTACGCCTTGTATTGTTAGGCGAGATGGATGAATAAATTTAGGTTTTAGATCAGGGTTAGCTGGCTGTAATCGTATCTGCCCTTTTTCTTTGTAATACTTTTTAAGAGTAGCCTCACTTTCATCAATGAGGGCTACTATTTTTTGGCCATTTTCAGCGGTTGGCTGGTTATGTACAACTACTAAGTCTCCATCATTAATATTTTCATCAATCATACTGTTGCCAGATACGCGTAGAGCATAGACCTCACCTCTAGGAACTTTAGATTTAGGGATAGCTATCATCTCTTTCTCTTGAATTGCCTCGATTGGCTCACCTGCGGCGATAGTCCCTAAAAGTGGAATTTTTACCATCGGATCCTTAGACGCAATGCTAATGGCGCGAGCTTTATTTTCAGTTTTTCCTAAATAACCACCTTCTTTGAGTTTTGAGATATGAAAATGGACAGTTGAAACAGAAGCGAGTTTGAGTCGCTTTCTAATTTCCTCAAAAGAAGGAGAATACCCCTTCTTTTGAGAGTAGCTTTCTACAAAATCAAGGATTTCTTTTTGACGTTTTGTGAGCATGTGGATTGACTTGTGTACTATGCATCTATTATAATAGAACAAAAGTAGAAAATCAAAGTGACTTATCCACACCGATGTCTAATCCAAAAAATCAACATATCATTCCACAGTGCTAGCTCAAGCAATTTGTGGATCCAAACACTCCGCCCGGACACGAGCCACATGTTTGGATTTTTGAGCGAGAAGCAAAACGGGGAAAGAAGCGGGCACCAAAAAATATCCTTGCGGAGACTGATTTTTATACGCTCAAGGGCGATTATGTGATCGAGAAAATCCTTGCTCAAATTGAGAGTGAATACTCGGTAATTTTTGAGAACAAGATCAAGAAAAAAATACCACTTGCTCCCTATGAGCACTTGGTTTTTTGCGCGTTTGTAGCGGCGATGCTTCAACGCACATTAAAGCAAAAAGAAAACATCGAACACTTTATAGATCAGATTGTTGATCATGCAAAGCAAATGGAAATTGCGTACGGCGTGCCACATAAGACTTCTCTTGAATGGGAGAAAGAAAAGGAAGATGCACACAAGTTGAGCGTTATTCAAATGATTCCAG
>MHTV01000038.1 GCA_001823215.1 Candidatus Wildermuthbacteria bacterium RIFCSPHIGHO2_02_FULL_45_25
AGCTTCTTTGGGATTTTTTGGCATATTTTGTGGACGATACTTGAAGTGATTTTTTTGTATAAAATGATCAGATTGTCTCCTGTTGTTCTGACGAAAACAAATGAAACGAGGAAGGTGTATTTTCTCATGGGAGCGCATATTCTTGTGATGCTCGTGAGTGCATTTCTGATCTTTTTCCTCGTTCCCTCGTGAAAGGTAAATTCATGTTGCAATGAAAAGCCCTACGCGAATGCGCAGGGCTTTGATGTAATTATGTTCGTGAGTTTTTATGCTTGAGCTGACAGATTCTCTAGTGCGGCGCACAGAACCTGCTGGATTTCCTGGGGAGAAAGCCGGGTGCGATCTTCAGCAGGAAGGTGATGCGTCCTTGTTCCGCATGCAGCGAATCTATTGCTCTCATGGAGGAACCAGCCGGGTACTTTGGTGGGGTCGAGGCCGGGATAATTTAGGATTTCGTTGAAGCCAAGGTTGAGCTTGCGCGCTTCAGCTTCGTTCCGTCGAAGCGCGGCCGCAACATTCTCAAGAGTGACAGGGGATTCTCGTCCGGTTTGGATTCCAACATCTATGCCTTTGTTTCCTCGGCGTTGGGTCCAGAGGACGACATCAGCTCCTTCTTCGAATGCCGCGTTGCGGTATTCAGGATGTCCGAATATGATGGCAATCTTTATCCCATTGAAGAGAGTTTGCCATGAAGTGTGCTTTGGAGCTTCGCGGCGCAGTTCTTGCGCATGGGAGTTCTGATTATACAGGATGTCGAAATGCTCGAACATCCTTTCTTTGATGAGCGACATTTTCTCATCAAAGGGGAGATGGCGGAAATGGTGAGAGTATCCCTCTGCCAGAAAGTGGATGCTGGTTGGGTTGATCGGTTCAGCGTTGTCCACTTTAGTGGCAAGTTCAATGAGAGGAGAAATGCCCGCTCGTACGACGGGGTCTTCAAGAAGCCCCAATCTGGCAGCCATGAGCTGTGCGCTTGAAGAACGCGGAAAATCTTTACCGTGCTGGTCAAACTCCCCGCCGCCAGTATCAAAGTGCAAGGCCGCGGGATCGTTTTCGCTGCCTGGTAACGCCGTGCCGGCATTTACAAATACGATCTGGGCGCCTTGGGCTTTGGGAATGAACTTGCAGGCGAGCCAGAGGCAAAGCCATGCATCGGTGTCTGGTCTGCGATGAACGACCAGAAATCTAATTTTCATGGCTTCCTGAACTTCGTCAATTATTTTAAGGAGCTTGGCGATGGGATCGGGGGATTGTTTTGGCTCTTCGTTCATGGTTCGTCCTCCGTTCAGAATCTGTGATCCGCGTGAGAAAAGTATACGCGGAATAGAGTATTTGTCAATGGCATGGGTTTAATTCTCGAATTCTCTTATCAAATTTACAATAATTCACCCTCTTGACCATCGTTTCTTAATTGGTAGAATTAGAAAAGGAACTTTTGGCGCATAAAGGTTAAAAAGCGCAAGAATTTTATTCTTCTTATTTTTATATGGCAGAAGAATTTCAACAAACACAGCAGGCGCAGCCAAAACAGAAACAGGATTACAGGAATACCGTTATAATCAGCGTGGCGAGCAGTCTGATTTGTTTTGTTGTGCTGCTCGGACTGGCGGGAGGGTTGTTGGTGTGGCGGAAAGGTTCTTTGGATGCGGCGTTTGGCGGATTGTGGAATGGGAGAGAGACAGTTAAGCAGCAGTTCGGCGGCAGTTTTCGGAATGACGCGATTGGTGAAGAGTCGCGGGTGATTGAAATTGTGGAAAAAACAAACCCGGCGGTGGTATCTATCGTAATTACCAAAGACGTGCCTATTATCGAGGAATACTATGAGGACTTTAATCCTTTCGAGGATTTTTTCGGATTCAGGGTTCCTCGGCAGAGGCAGAATGGAACAGAGAAAAAGGAAGTGGGCGGGGGATCGGGGTTCTTTGTTTCTATGGACGGGTTGGTGGTAACCAACCGTCATGTGGTGGATGATGAAGATGCCGAGTATACCGTACTGACAAATGATGGAAGGAAATACGATGCTGAAGTTCTGGCGAAAGATTCTGCGCTGGATATCGCGGTGCTGAAGGTGAAAGAGAACAATCTTCCGTATGTTTCGTTTGGGAATTCAGACGCGTTGAAGCCCGGGCAGACAGTGATTGCCATCGGAAACGCGTTGGCTGAATTTCGCAATTCTATTTCCGTGGGCGTGATATCCGGGCTCTCCCGTTCGATTGTGGCAGGAGATATGTCGGGAAAATCAGAATATCTGGAAGGAGTGATTCAAACGGACGCGGCGATTAACCCCGGAAATTCGGGCGGTCCTTTGCTTGATTTGGCGGGGAACGTGATTGGCGTGAATGTGGCAGTGCAACAGGGCGCTGAAAATATCGGTTTTGCGCTGCCGGTCAATACCGTGAAAAGCATTGTGGATTCTGTTCAGCAATACGGAGAGATTGTCCGTCCGTATCTTGGCGTAAGGTATATGCAGATTACGGAAACGGTCAAAAAAGCGAATAATCTTAACGTGGATTACGGAGTGATTGTAATAAGAGGGGATACGCAGGAGGAATTGGCGATTGTTCCTGGATCTCCGGCAGACAAGGCGGGAATTGTGGAAAATGATGTTATTCTGGAAGTTGATGGCGTAAAACTCGAACAAGGCAAATCGTTAGCTTCTCTTATTCGTCAAAAGCAGGTGGGGCAGACAGCGACCTTAAAGATTCTTCATAAAGGGGAAGAAAAGGAAGTGCAAGTAATACTGGAAAAAGCTCCGAAAGAACTCTAAAAATTTTTGGATGCGCTTGAGGATGATTGATTGCTGTTGACCGCGAAAAATTTGTTAGTATCTAAATAGTCCAGGGGAAAGAAGTTTGCGTTTTCCCTATGAGTGTTTTGGAGGAGAGAAATATTCTGTATATTTTTCCTTAGCCATTCTATGATAGAGAATAGGGCTGTTATCCAATTGGTTATATTTCGGCTATCTTATGAAGAAAAGAATGTTCGTAGGGTCGTTTCTCGGAATACCTATTTTGATTGCAAGCACGTATCTGTTTGCATTGCCGCCTCGCGTGGTCGTTGTTAATATTTCCTCGCAAACGCAAGGGGAAGAAGTGGAGGTCAAAATAACTTTCGACAAACCCGTGCGCCGGCAAGAAATTCAGGCAGCGATTACGCCTTTTGTGCATGGCGAATGGAAATTTGAAGACCCCTTGTTCCAAAATCATTTATATCGGGCAGTCGTTTTTAGTCCTATTGTGAAATTGGATCCCGGAATTGAATATCAAGTTGATTTGGGACATATCAAAAACCGCGTGGGGCTGACTGTTTCGAACGATTTTTCATACGTTTTTGAAGCGCATGAGATATCTTCTGAACCTCGGTTTTCTCCTTTGGTCGCGCAAGAAAGCAAAGTTTCTGCAACCGCCGTGAACGAAGAGAAAAAGACTGGGGATACTCGCGTGGATAAACCCGCAGTTACTCTTTTAGATATTCCGATGGATTGGCAGGACAGTGCGCTTTCTTGCGAAGCGGCTTCTTTGAAAATGGCCCTCGGAGAGAAAGGCATCATAGTGTCAGAATCGGACATCATGGGAAGAATCGGGTATGACCCTACGCTTCGCGAGGGAGTTTTATGGGGAGACCCTTTCAAGAGATTTGTGGGAGATATCAATGGGAAAATGTGCACAAGCGGCTACGGTGTTTTTTGGGAACCGGTAGCGGGAGCTGCTCAACATTGGCGGCAAGCTGAAGCGTTTTCCGGGTGGACTCTTGAGAATTTGACTCGCGAGCTTCAAAAGGGGAATCCTGTTATGGTATGGGGAGCGCTTCCCAAGGGAGAACTCACGGATTGTTCCTGGTACACTGCCGAAGGAACGTATGTCAAAGCATTCAAGGAAACGCATGTAAGATTGGCAGTTGGATTTATGGGATCCGCGGATAAGCCCAGTCATATTATTCTGAACGATCCGCTTTCGGGGCGTTTGTATTGGTCGAGTTCTGAATTTTTGGCCAATTGGAGCGTGTTTGGAAAGAGCGGGGTGGTGATCCGATAAGAAAACCGGCCGCGTAGCCGGTTTTATTTCTCCTGCTGGATGTTGTTCAATAGGTATGCTACCTGATTGAGTGATAAGGGTTCGTGGATTGATATTGCCATGGCATTTGGATTAAGTTTTTGGAGCTCCAAGAGTTTTGCTTTGATTTCATCTGGCGACAGGATGTCAGATTTTGTGAGAAACACAAACTCTTCTTTGGCGAGCAATGCTTCACTGTATGATCCGAGCTCGTTGCGGATTGTTTGATAATCCTTTGCGATATCGCTTGAATCTCCGGAAACCAAATGAAAAAGAATTTTTGTTCTTTCGATATGGCGGAGAAATTTTATGCCAAGCCCTTTGCCAGTGGAAGCTCCTTCGATGAGTCCAGGAATATCAGTGAGGATAACGCCATAATAAACGCCCAAGTGAGGTTCGAGAGTGGTGAAGGGGTAATCAGCCACTTTGCTTTGCGCTTTGGTGAGCGCGTTGAGAAGACTTGATTTGCCGGAGTTTGGCAATCCAATAATACCAACGTCTGCGATCAGCTTGAGTTCCAATCGAATATCGAATTCTTCTCCTAGCCTGCCTTGCTCGAACTGTTTGGGGCTCGTGTTTTGAGGGCCTCGAAAATGAAAGTTTCCTTTTCCTCCCCGGCCTCCGCGGGCTATAAGATAGCGCTCGCGGGAAGTAACAATTTCGTGCGCGGTGCCGGTATTCAAATTGTGAACAATGGTGCCCACGGGCACTTGAATAATCAACTCTTTGCCGGTGGTTCCGTCATTTAATTGAGGCCGGCCTTTTTTGCCGCCTTCCGCGTTGAAGACTTTTTTATATCGAAGGCGGTTGAGTGCGCTTAAATCAGTTACGCCTTCAAAGAAAATGTTTCCGCCGTTTCCTCCCGATCCGCCGGTTGGCCCCAAAGACAGCTTTGTTTTATTGAAAGCCACAAGTCCATCGCCTCCCTTTCCCGATATCACATGGATTGTAATGTCATCAATGAGCATGATGGCAATATCGTATCATAGAATGAAACATAGAGTAAGGAAGTCATCAATGAGTGTTCTCGGCTTTTTGGAGTCATGCAAAAATTTACGGATTTGTCTTTGTCCAGTTGGTGAGAAGTTTGCTCATATCATACATATCAATTTTCCCCTGCGAGATATTGCCAACCCCATGATCAATATCAATTTCTTTGAGATCGTCAGTATCCGCGCTTTTCCATTTGCTTAACATGCGGGAAATATCATAGATATTGACCAACCCGTCTCGTTTTTGAGCGGAGGCGGCAGCGTCCTTGCTCCAGATGTCGCCTCGTTTTGTTACCAAGAGGGGAGTGGAGAGTTCTGATCCATGGCTATCGGCAGTTCGCTTGATAACTAGCCGATAAAATCCCTTGGGAACAGATTTGATCTGAAATTTAGAAAGATCCACCTGGAGGTTGGAATCATTTATTCGTGTTGCATTGAAGGTGAATCGCTTTGTATTTGTCTGATCGAAAAGTTCTACCTGGTACTCTTGGCCGATCAAAAATTGGGAACCCGCGATAGAGAACATTCTGGTATCGTCATCTAAAATGTATAAGCGCTCTGCTTGGGCAACCCTGAATGATGAGGAAGGGATATAACCTTTATATACAGCTTCGTCTGGGCTGATAGGTCCACTGCCTCCGATGGTATCGCTCGAGGGCGGAATAATTACAATCGGGGAAGCAGGCGGGGCGCTCGGACTTGGAGTTACCGCAGGACGAGGTACAACTGTCGGATCAGGGGAAATGCTTGGTGGTGCAGTTGGGCCAGGAGTAGCAAGAGGAGGAGAAGGTTGTGGAGGGGTTGAGCTAGGCCTAGGACTCAAGCTTGGCGTTGGGGGGGTGGGAGCAGGCACAGGTTCGCTGGAAGCAATAAGGAATGCGAGTGATCCCTTATTGGCTGTTTGATAAGGGCTTTTGACTCCATGCTGATCAATGGTTTGGACTCGCCAATAGTAGGTCCCGGAAGCGAGGTTCTGATTGATTGATCCCGCGCTGTACAATCCGCCGTTGGGAGTTTGTCCGACCGTGAAGGTTTGCGCGCCTTGGGGACCAAGCGCCGAAGTGTAGTCAATAACAGGAGAAGAAAAATCGCGTGTATCGTCAACTTGGATATGGAATGCTACCGTATCGCTTCGATTTGGATCAAAGAGACCGAATATAAATAGAGGATCGCTTTGTGTGAGGATCTTTCCTTCGGTTACACTGACAGAGTTGATAAATGAGGAATCTCTTCCAATACGAATAAGAAACTCGCGCAGATCCTCTTGATCGGTTGATGCCCACCAAACAGTGAGCTTTGCGAGCCCTTGTGCGACAACTTCTTGAGCGCATTCTGCGGCGCGATCTGGGAATACGCCGTTTGCTTGGGAAGTGCCGGCAACTGTTATCTGGGGATGCCAATTTTCACTGCTTTCCTGATGCTGGGTAAAGAGCGTAGTCAAAATTTCACGAAAAATAGTTATTCGGTCATGGCAATATGTTTGCGTTTGGATTTGCGCGTAATCAAGTTGGTTGGTGATTGCGCCATAATTCCATCCATATTTTGTCTCGTAGTACAACGGCCGGCCGGTTATGCTGGCGCTCGCTTGTTTCCCATAGCTATGAAGGATTAATGCTGCCTGCTGCATATTGACGAGCGTGAGCAAGGGATCAAAAGTAAATTCAGGGATTGTCCAAAATGACGGCTCGTAGTTGTAATTAATGCGAGTTACAACAGGAGAGATTTGTTGAGCCATGGTGGTAAGATTTGTGAGTCCGGAGGTATGGCCAATGATTTGGTTATCCGGGAAAAAAGAAAGGAGAGAGGAAATGATATTATTTACGTTTGTCATGTTAAGCGCGCTTGTTCCGCCCGACGAAATCTGGAACACGTCTTGCGCGCGGACAAAAGAGCGCAAGGAATCATTGAAGAATGTTGCCATGGCATTGCTGGTAACTGAAAAATACAATGAGAGGTTTGCGGTAGAAGATTCTTTACTCGAAGGGCCAAGAGGGCCGGGGATGCGCGGGTTTTGGTTTTCGTCGTGCCATGCGACATACCAATATTTTTGACCTGCGGCGTTGACCGACTCAACGTTGCCAATTGTGAAACCGGTGGGTGTCATAGCCGTGAGAGTATTTCTTTGGTTGCGTTCGGGCGTGAAAGATGCGCTATCGTCTCCCCATTGAGATATGGTGCGATGCTTAAGATCTCCGTTCGCTCCAGCGCTTTTTACCCACGCATATCCTGGCGGGAAGGGAAGAGAAAGAGTCAACGCCGCGCCATTTCCCGTGTACGATCCTATATGCAAGAGAGCGGAATCTGGAAAAGCCACATAATAATATTGAGCTCCGGTGGCGTTGACATTCTGGCTTGCGCCAAGACGGAAGCCATCTGAAAGAAATGCTTCGATTGCGGTCCCATTCGTAACGTCTTGCTCCATGCCAAAGAAAGAAGAAGTGCCCGATGGCATGGCTTGCGATTTCCAAACGCCCGTGCGGGGGCCATCTTGTTTAATAAAGAGAAGTGCCGGTTGGAATGGCATTTCTGTAATACTGCGATTACTGGCGCCGTTTCCCGTATATGAACCGGTAAAAATTCCGTCCATGCCGTCATCTCCGAATGCGATATAATGGTATTCCACGCCTGATTCGTTTACTTCGTTCGCGGTTCCCAGCGAGAATCCATCGTTCTCAAGCGATGTAATGCCATGAATAAAATTACCTGAATCTTTTGCGAGATACGCAGTGGAGTTTATTGGCATGGCGGAAGAA
Organism: Candidatus Wildermuthbacteria bacterium RIFCSPHIGHO2_02_FULL_45_25; assembly: GCA_001823215.1. Taxonomy (GTDB): domain Bacteria; phylum Patescibacteriota; class Minisyncoccia; order Minisyncoccales; family UBA10102; genus O2-12-FULL-45-9. The sequence goes on from MHTV01000038.1 coordinate 7,798, forward strand.
TGCCATACGCCGAATGATTTCGCATCTCCCTTAATAATAACTGCTTGGGGTCTAAAGCCGACATTTGTAATTGAACGCGGGAGTCCGCTGCCAAGATATGATCCTGTTTCCATGACAACGCTCGCATGCGCTGTGAGTGGAATAATCCCTGCCGCGGCAAAAGAGAAAGCAAGAGAGAAGAGAAAAATAAGATAGTTTCGTTTCATCATGAAGATAATATACGCTTCTATCTAATTTTCCATCATAGCTTTTTTGTCAGAATTGACAACCCTTTAAGTTGGCTATTTATTTGGCGCAGATTTTGGATGCGGGAGGAGCGGTGAGTGTTTTTCTCTTTTCGTGATGCAAAACATGATATACTAAAAAATATGGAAAACAGTGTGCATGGAAAGCTGTCTGACGAAAAAAAAGACAAGGTCTTTTCTGTTTTATGGCTGACAAATCTAGTGAGAATGGTGGCGAGCGTGAGTTTGGGGGGAGTGATTATCTTTCTTTGGGCGATCGGAGTGTTTACGTTAGATCCTCGGCCGATTTTGTGGGGCATTATTCCCGTATACTGGATCATTACATTATTCGGTTTCTTTCTGTCGAAAAAAGAGTTTTGGGATGCGCGCTTTGCCTATATTCAGCTGGGTGTTGATGTGATCGCAATTACGCTTGGATTGCATTTCGTGGGCGGAGCATTGCACAGCGACTTTATTTTTTTATATGTTCTCGCGGTGATTTCGGCAACACTTTTATCGTTGCGTGCGACCGTGTATGTTTCTTTGGCGGCGATCGGCTTGTATGGAAGTCTTGCGTTTGCCGAGCACTTTAAAATATGGCAAGCGGCGGGTGAACATTTGCATCGGGGATTTCAGCCGGATGATATGATTCGCATCTCTATCTTTTTGCTTCTTCTTGGAATTATCGCGTTTCAAAGTTATTATTTTATTTCTCGCGTGAGAAGAGCGGAAAAGGAAACTGCGGATGTGAAAGAACAATTTCTGTTCCGCATTGTGCATGATCTTCGGTCTCCCATGACCGCGATGCGATGGATTTTAGATGAATACGGAACTCCGGAGTTTTTGAAGAATCATGCGGATATGAAAGAGAGGATTTTTCTTATGCAAGAGATGAATATGCGGCTTCTTCGTCTCGTGAACGATGCTTTGTCTATCGCGCGGGGAAATACCGCAAGCATCGAGATGAAGAAGGAGCAAGTGAGCATCTCTGAAGTGCTTGAAGGGCTGGTGAAAGATTTTGAAGCTGAAGCGCAACGCAAAAAAATCGCGATTCGGTATGAAAACGGGAATAAGAACTTGGCAGTGCTTGGCGATCGAGCAAGACTTCAGGAAATTTTTAGCAATCTGATTGAAAACGCTATCAAATATAACCGGGATGGCGGATCGGTCCGCATTTTCCATGAAATGGAAGGCGGCAATGTAAAGACAATGGTTGAAGATACCGGATGGGGCATTTCTCAAGAATCTCTCAAAAAACTTTTTACGCCGTTTTTTCGAGGCGATATGGAGCAGAAAATTGAAGGGACGGGATTGGGTTTGTATTTGGTGAAAGAGCTTGTTTCTAAAATGGGAGGCCAAGTGCGGATGATTTCTCAAGAAAACAAAGGTTCAACCTTTGTCGTTATTCTTCCTGGTAACGCATAGGGAAAGTTCTCGGCGCACTTCTTGGAAGAGGGCGCGTATCCTATTGATGGCGGATAAAAGGTGTGTTGAGGAAGAAGTTTCGCAATTCAAAATTATGAAAAAAGGGATTCTGTATGATTTAGACGGAACATTAGTGAAAAGCGCGGCCCTTCATGAAATGGGTTGGCAATTTGCGGCAGAAAAAATGGGAATTTCTCTTTCCCCGCAGATGCTTGAGAAGCAAAAAGGCATGCCGGAAAATGAGGCGAGCGCAATGATGTTGCCTGACTCAAATGATCGCGAGAGGAAGCGATTTGTTGAGATGAAGCGCGCGTGGGCGCTTTCCAACGCAGGGAAGGTTGTTGCGTATCCGTTTGCAAAAGAGATAATCGAGAAATTGCTGGAGCTTGGATATCTCGTGGGAATTTGCACATCAGCAGGGGAGATGTTTGTCCGAAAAGTATTGGAAGAAGTTCCATGGCTTTCTCAAATTGAGCGTTTCATTGTGTTTCGTGAAATGTATGAACAAGGAAAACCGGCGCCAGACGGTCTTACGGTTGCGCTCAAAAGAATGGGGCTGAAGAAAGAGGAGGTAATGGGATATGTGGGTGACGCGGAAAACGATTATCTCGCGAGTAAAGCAGTGGGCCTCCCCTTTTTTCTTTTTCAACCTGACGGCGCGCCGATGTTTCCTTTGCCGCCGGATGTTCCAAGATTGCGTTCTCATCGAGATATCTTGGAGTATAGGGAAGGATAGAGAAAGAGCATCGCGGTCGCCGTGGGATGCCTTGATGTGGTTCCATGAGGTGGCTATACTGAAAGTGTATGAAAAAACTTTGTATATGGCTTGGAATCTTTGTCGGTTCGACGGCCGGAGGCGCGATCCCTTTGCTGTGGGGGAGCGGATTTTTTTCGATAAGCTCGGTTTTGCTTTCGGGAGTCGGCGGGATAGCAGGCCTTCTGTTGGGGTATAAAATGGGAAGTATCTTGGAGGGATAATGCGTTTGAGACACGAAGAAACTTTGAATTGCGAAACCAGCACATACAAGGTTTTGAGAACACGGATATTTTTCTGCTGAAAAATTCCTGGTGCTCCCCCTTCCACCTTGCGGTGATGGGCTCGCGCCAGTCGCGCTCCCAACGTTCTATGAACCTTATATGTTATTTGTTTCGTAATTCAAAGGAAGAAAATGTTTTCTTTGGGGGCAGGGTCGCGGCGGGCTGTACAAGGAAATATATTTATGGTATACTACTATCGCCTTGTCGAATGAGTGAGGGGATATTTTTTGTTGAACAATTATGGATATACGAAACATCGCGATTATTGCCCATGTAGACCATGGGAAAACAACTCTGACAGACGCTATTTTACGCCAGACCGGAGCTACACAGGCGGGGGTAAGTATGGATAGTAACGATTTAGAACAAGAGCGGGGTATTACGATTTATTCCAAGAACGCCGCTGCGTTCTATAAGGGAACGAAAATCAATATCGTGGACACGCCGGGCCATGCGGATTTTGGCTCGGAAGTGGAACGTGTCCTGCGGTCAATTGATTGCGTGCTTCTGATTGTGGACGCGCAAGAAGGCCCTATGCCTCAAACACGGTTTGTGCTCAAGAAATCTCTTGCGTTAGGTTTAAAGCCGATTCTGGTGATCAACAAAATAGACAAGCCCGCGGCAAATCCTGAAAAAGTGCACAACGAAGTGTTTGATCTCTTTGCGGAATTGGGCGCCAACGAAGAACAACTTGATTTCCCCGTGATTTACGCAATTGGACGAGACGGTATTGCCAAGCGTACCATGCGGGAGGAAGGAAAAGATCTTACGCCATTGCTGGATATGGTGTTAGAGCGCGTTCCTGTTGCGTCTGGTTCGGCAGATCAAGCATTTCGCGCGCAACCCTTTAACCTTGCGTATGATAACTTTTTGGGACGTCTGGCGATCGCTCGAATATACAGCGGAAAGGTGAATGTGGGAGATACGGTGTATGTAAAAAAACATACGGGAGAAGCGGCGAAGTGTAAAATAACAAAACTTTTTGCGTTTGAAGGAATGTCCCGCGTGGAAACGGAGACAGTGGAGGCAGGGGATATTGCGATGATCGCAGGGCTTACAAATGTGTATATCGGAGATACGATCGCGGATTCGGCGGGCGCTCCCTTATTGGAAGCGATTGCTATTGACGAGCCGACTATCGAGCTTGAATTTTTGGTGAATGACTCTCCCTTCGCGGGGCGCGAAGGAAAATTTGTTACAAGCCGGCAACTGCGTGAGCGTTTGGAAAAAGAATTAGAAGTGAACGTGGGATTGCGCATTGACTTTGATTCTGCGGGAGGAGATCGCTTTCGCGTATATGGGCGAGGGGAATTGCATATTTCCATCCTTATGGAAAATATGCGCCGCGAAGGGTACGAACTGCAGGTTTCCCAGCCCAAGGTGATCATGAAAGAAATAGAGGGAGTCAAGCAGGAACCTTTTGAAGAAGCAGTGATTGATGTGCCGTTGGTAAGTCAAGGGATCGTGATCGAAAAACTTGGTAAGCGGGGAGCCCAGCTTACCAATATGGAAGTGCAGGAAAACCGTGTGTTTATGGATTTTATAGGCCCTACGCGGGGACTGTTTGGATATCGCAATGAGTTTATTATTGATACGAAAGGAGAAGGAATCTTGGCGACTCGCGTGCTCGGATATCGTCCTTATGCGGGGGAGATTGAGCGACATGATGTGGGTTCCATGGTTTCCCAATCTACGGGCAAAGCATTAGCGTACACGTTAGATACTTTACAGACCCGAGGCGCACTGTATATACCGGCAAACACCGAAGTATATGAAGGAATGGTGATTGGAAACACATCCAAGGGGCTTGAAATGACCGTAAATCCAATCAAGGGGAAACATCTTACGAATGTGCGCGCGGCAGGATCAGAAGAATCGATCAAATTGACGCCGCCTCGCATGTTGACGATTGAATTGGGATTGGAAATTATGCGAGCGGATGAATATCTGGAAGTTACTCCTCAAAGCGTCAGATTACGGAAAAGATATCTCACAGAGGTAAATCGGGTTCGCGCAAAACGCGCAAGTGGTTCCGGAAGCGACTAAACAATCATAGTAATAGATATATGTATTATTCTCGAAAAAGTGCTGGGATTCCCAGCCAAAAAAAGTTTTCAGCAAAGCGCGCAGGCAGACCTGCTAGAACTCCTCATCGAGGAGTTCGGACACGAGGAGGTGGCGTCCTATCGGATTTTGATATCTCCGCGTTTATTAATAAGAATGTGGTGATTACCGAAGAAGCCGAGGTTTTTGTGCCAGAGCATACCTTTGCAGATTTTCATTTCACTGATCTGTTAAAGCGTGCGATTGAGGATCGCGGATATACCAATCCCACGCCTATCCAAGACAAAGTGATCCCCTCGATCTTACGCGGTCTGGATGTGGTTGGGCTTGCCAACACGGGAACAGGAAAGACGGCCGCGTTTTTGCTGCCTATCATTCATAAGGTTTTAGGAGACCGTAATCAGCAAGTGTTGATTCTTGCTCCTACTCGTGAGCTTGCGATGCAGATTGATGAAGAATTCCGATTATTCGCCAAGAAATTGATTCTTTCTTCGGTTGTTTGCGTGGGAGGAGCGAGCATCGAAAATCAAATCCGGCAGTTGCGCCGCAAAAATTCTTTCGTCATCGGAACGCCGGGCAGAATTATTGACTTGATAAAACGCGGTGTCTTGCGTTTAGACAATGTAAAAACGGTAGTGCTTGATGAAGCTGACCGGATGCTTGATATGGGATTTATTCAGGATATCCGACTTATTATGTCTCATGTTCCCAAAGAGCGGCATACGTTATGTTTTTCTGCTACCATGTCTCCGAATATCCAGACTCTGGTAAGAGATTTTTTGCAGAATCCCATGATGGTGTCGGTAAAAACACAAGACACCGCAAAAAATGTGGAGCAGGATATAGTGCATTTGAGAGGGAGAGAGAAAAGCGAAATGTTGCATGAGTTGCTTTTGCAGAAAGAATTTAGTAAAGTGCTTGTATTTGGAAGAACCAAGTACGGAGTTGAAAAATTATGCCGCGCGCTTGTCCATAAAGGGATTCGAGCGGAATCCATTCACAGCAACAAAACCCAAAGCCAGCGCTTTCGCGCGCTTGCGAGTTTCAAGAAAGGCAATGTTCAAGTGTTGGTAGCAACAGACATTGCGGCTCGTGGACTGGATATTGAAAGTGTAACTCATGTAATCAATTATGACCTCCCGGCGACTTATGAAGATTATGTTCATCGTGTCGGACGAACGGGCCGGGGCACTCATCGGGGGAAAGCTCTTACGTTTATTGAATAGGTTGAAGCAATTCGTTTTGTGGAGTACGATAGGAAATGCATGCTGAAGCTCAACGAAGCTCTTCTTCTCGTGGCGGGGATTTCTCTCGTTTTTGGCGTTGCTCTCGTATATCTTACCGGGAGCTTTTCTGTTTGGATATTCGCGAAGATACTCTACGGAGTCGGCGTTTCCGTTTTTATTTTTGAGAAATAGTATGTTTGGAATGGAATTTCTTGAATTTGTTTCGTTTGCAAAGCAGCTTGGATTGGCTCTGGCGGGGGCTGCCGCGTTTTGGGGTCTTGTTCTTTCAATAAAATCCCATCATCCCGCAAAGGGACCCGAATGTATTATTTTTGATTGGCTCGCGACTCGTTTATTTTTCTTGCTGTTGGCGGGTTTCGGGATAGCTCTCTGCGCGTGGATTCTCTTTTTATTCTTGATGCCGGTGTACGCGCATGAGGGTATTATTCTCGTTCCAAGCCAGCAAGAAGTGATACGAGCGCTGGAAATTACATCTCCCGTATTCGCGGTATGGGCAGTATTCGTATTGATAAGCTTATGGCTGAATCGTTTCAAGCCGGTTCTCTTTGGAGAGTGGCTCTCTGGGATTTACGTTGCGCATTTTATTTTTCTTCTTTTTTTGATTAGTTTGCCTGCGTGGTCGGGGAACTTGAACGCTCATCAATGGTTTTATATCGGTCATAGCGTGCATTCCATTTTTACGTTCGGTTCGGTAATCGTCCTCGATTTTCTTGTTTTAATATCCATGGCAGTGCGCTCGCCCGCGATAAAGGAACATCTCTATCCGATGTTTCCCCTCATCAGCAAATTCATCTGGGTTGGTCTGGGAATTGATTTTTTGAGCGTGGCGCTGGTATTTGATGACGCGATTCAGATGACTCCGAAATTCTTCTTCATGCAGACGGTGGTTGGCATTTTGATCATCAATGGAACTATTTTGTCAGGTCCGATTACGCGGAAAATGATCCAGGCGGTACGGAACAAGGGATCGGAAATGAGCAAGAATTGGATGAGAGCGGCGGATCTTTGCGGGGTGATTTCCGTGTCTTCGTGGTTCACCATTACGTTCACTGATTTCTTCCATCATCTGACGTTTCAATATTGGCAATTTTTACTCGCGTATGTGTCACTTATTGCGACTTTGTACGCGGGGCATAAAATCATGCAGCTTTTTCCCATCGCCTTGATCGGAAGGCATGCGGAGTGAGTTCACGGTTAGTGAAGCAAAAGAAAAAAGGGCTGAACCCCTTTTTTCTTTTCCCGCATTTCTTACATCAATGCTGTTTTCTCTTCAATCATTTTTCTGATTTGCTCTTGAGGAGGAATTTCTTGGCCGGGATGTTTTTCTGCGGCATGTACTTTGATTGTTTCCTCGGTCATCATTTCTTGAATCTTTGCGACCGCTTCTTCGCGTGTTTCGGCATCCATGCTGATCATGTCGCCACAGCTGCATATCACTGAAAAGGTATTCCCATGCATAAAGAGATTATTTTTGATTGATATACTTTTGAATTATATATTAACTCTACGTCATCTGAAAAATTTGACAACCTTAACTATTTGGAGAATCCGATGCGGTAGGGGAAAACGTGAAAATAAAAGGAAAATCGTTTCGCGTGGCAGGTGTGATTCCCCAAAAATGGCAGGTCGCATTTTTTAACATGGATAAGGTGAAAAGCGATAGATTGTACTTGCGCATGGAACAGGTATAAAGAAGTTATGAGCATTCAGAGAAAATATATTTTCTATGGAAGTATGGGTGTTCTCTTTATGGGGGGTGGGTTGATTTTGTTTGCGAATGAGGGCTTCTCCGCTCAAAAGCCAAAAGAGCAAACTCAATTGCATGAAGAAATTGCGCAAACACAAAGTTCTGTGGTTCAAGAGACAGTTTCTCCAAGTCCAAGTCAAGAACCTCAACCTTTGCCAATATCCATAGAGAGAGGAACAGTGAAACATATCGGGGGAGCAGATCGGCCGGGCCAGATTGTGTCTCATTTGTTTGATATAGTTTCTGTTCCTTCGCCAAAGGGAGCCGCGTTTCGTCCTGATGGAGAAGAGCTCTGGGTAACGATGCTGTTAAATAAAAAAAGGGGAGTTGCGGTATTTGACGCCAAAACCGGCCAGAAGATTAAGGATATTAACCTGCAAGATGGCGGCGGAGTTGAAGTGATATTCTCTCAAGATGGAAAATTTGTGTATGTGAGCCAAATGGAAACAGCGCAAGTGTTTGAAATTGACGCGCAGACCAAAGAAATTACGCGCGTATTGGATACCCGAAGTTCGTGGACAAAAGTATTGGAGCTTTCCAAAGACGGCAAGACATTGTTTGCGTCCAATTGGGTAGGGGATAATGTATCTGAATTTGATTTGGAAACTGGCGGCTTGTTGCGTACTATTTCTACCGTGGATACTCCGCGGGGGTTATATGCCACGCGAGACGGGAAAAACTTGTATGTAGCTGGATTCGAAAACGGAGATATTCAAAAAGTGGATTTACGAACAGGAAAAGGGAAAGTGATTTTTACAAGCGGGGGAGCAATGCGGCATATTGCGGGCGACGAAGACAAGGGAGTTTTGTATATTTCTGATATGGGAAAAGGAGTCGTGTGGAAAGTTGCCTTGGCTGATGACTCGGTAACCGAATTTGCCAAAACAGATATCAATACCAATACGATTGCGTTGAGCCCTGATAAAAAAGTATTGTTTGTTTCCTGTAGGGGAAAAAACGCGACCGAGGAAAACTATTATATTCCGGGGGCAGAATGGGGATCGGTGTTGTTGTTTGATACCGAGTCGGGGAACATGTTGGATGCGATCGTAGGAGGAAATCAGCCAACGGCATTGGATGTGTCGCGGGATGGCGCTCTGCTTGCGTTTTCAGATTTTCTGGACAACAGAATCCAAATATACCAAGTGCCTTCGTATGAAGTATTGCAAGCTGGAAACGGGGGAAGAAGCAATGTCTATAAAGCGGAATTGAAAAAATAAAAAACAGGCAGTCGGGACAGCGACTGCC
>MHTV01000039.1:0-4105 GCA_001823215.1 Candidatus Wildermuthbacteria bacterium RIFCSPHIGHO2_02_FULL_45_25
CATCTTCTGAAAGCTGGAGGATGACGTCGTGGTAGGAGCGGCCATCCTTATAGTAATGCCAAATATTTACCATCCCGAGATCATACATATCGCCGAGATCAACCCGTATGGATTGCGCTCCCCCAGCGATCGCAATATAGGTATCCGTATTTTTATCGCCGTCTGTTGCGAAAGCTGGACTTCCGCTTGTAATGCCTCCTGATATCGTTGCAGGTTTCCCCCGGGCAAGATTATTTGCCACAACCACTTTTGCCGTTGCAGATACCGACCCGGATTGTACCATTACGGTATGGGGATAGGGACTTCCAGTCGCGCCTGCCTGAAAAAGCCCTATTTGATTAATCGTTCCTCCGCCGTTTACGCTCCAGACGACTGATGGTGAAAAAGGATCCCCAAATTGATCGTTGCCCGCTACCTTGAACAAGAACGATGCTCCAGGCACAACTCCTGTGGCTTCCGGAATGAGTGTCAACGACTGTAGTCTTCTTATTTCGACCGGCGCTTGATTGACAGGTTTCGTTACGTCTGTCAACTCCTCTGGCCCCATTTCCACAACATTGCTGTACGCATTCTGCACGTACGGAACACATCCCTCCCCACACGTCTGAACTTCCGTATATCCATCAAATGCCTTGGCGTAAAAATACGCGTACTTTCGTGGCGAGGTAGACATATCCATTACTGCCGCATACGGAGCTGTTATGTCTGTCGCAATCAATTGTTCATCATACCAAAATTCCACCTTTTCGATTTTCTTGTCATCTGTAGCATTTGCAGTTAGGGTTGCCGTATTTCCACTCAAAGATGCCATAAGAGAGACTACGGGAGGATAATCCACATCAAATGTTGCTGGAGTAACCAATGCGTCAAAACTAGCGTTGTATATGCTCCTGCTTCCATCTCCAACAATTCTTGCGCTCTCCGGCCCCTGGTTGGCAACATCGTTCTGCTCTTTTCGATTAAGATAGAATTGTTTGGGAAGTCCCACGGGAATACCCAAAGCGTCTGCAACCTTAAACCAAGCATTGGCGTTTTGGCTCCAGCCAAAATCCAAAGTATCCGTCAAACCGTTGAAGCTATCGCCCAAGAAATAGAAATAGTTTGAGGTGCATCCTGTATTAGAGACTGCCTTCTCAAATGCAGGATTGCAATTTGTGGTGGTGTGATTTTGGGCGACATCAATACCATTGCTCTGAAAGATTGTGCGTATCACGCGCGCCGGCCAATCGGGTGTAAAACCCGCCACATAAGAGGAAATCGCAATGCCAACCTGATCCCCTGTTAACCATGCTGGCTTGCCTCCTCCTATGTATTCATTGTCCTGATGATGCGACCGAATAGAACCCTGGGATATCGCAGCTACTCCATTTTCAAAAAATCTGGAGCTATAGAGTTTGATAGGATTTACATAAGAACCCCATGTAAATCCCGTATGCCCATTCCTCCATAGATGCCAATCAAAAAACTCTCGTAAGCCAGCATTACCTAACCATGTCAACAACCCAGCATCGCGATTGCTATGAGCTTCGTTGTGAACAAATATCTGATAATCAGCTTTGCCGGGCACTGCCGGCGCATCGCAGATTTCATCCAGTTGAAATCCCCCGCTCCTAATACCTAGAGGTCCTCCATGAGCGGCGGCGCCTACCGCGACATTTCCCACAAAAATCTGATAATTTTTCTGATCCAACCAGTAAATGCCCTGATCTCCCACATTATGGACTATTTCAACCGAAGTAACACCCAAATTATGGGAAAATACATTATCTTGAGGCGTATACTGTACATAGTGCTGGGGCGCGTTAGCATCACACGAACCGACACGGGTATATTCAACGAAATAAGGGCTGTTTACGGTATTGTAAGAAACATCATCTTCTATCAATGGGCCATTTGATTCATGGGAAACATATGCTCTGTTCCCGCTGTACCATACCGCATTGCCCCGAAGGATTTTTCCTCTTGCGGTGTCTCCCATCACATGAAGATGCATCGGATACCGGGAAAGCGCGCGGTCATTCCCCATGTATTTGAACTCCGCGTATTCTATGTTACCGAGGGCTCCCGCCATATACATGGTGTGAGCGAAAAGCCGGCCATCCCGCTGTGCCGCTGAAATTCCTTCCAATGTTGTTTCATCTATCCCGACAATGTCTGTGGTAAATCGCACATTGCGGGAAAGAAGACCCACTTCTCCTTTTTCCTTATCGCTTCCTTTGTGGAAGAACACAAGGGGTTTATTAATCGTCAGAAGCGTCTGGTTCTCCGCGCCTCTTGTTATTAAAGAAACAGTCCGAACTTCATTTTCATCAATGTATACCTCCCCGTCTGCGGTCGCCACAGGATTACTCGTCTGCGTAACAAGTATGCTATCCCCAACCTGCCAATCAGTAACATCATTCTCAACCGTAATAGTTGTTGCTCCTTTGGGGGCGTCCGCGTCCAGCTTCACCCATGTCCTATTGATAGGAGCTCCATTCACTTCCCAACGGGATCCACCCATTGCCCACAAACCAGTGTCTCCTTGGATAAAGCCCATGTTATCTGGCGGTGTCGCACCCTGCATGCGATATCCAGGGGGTAGAACAAACACCACTTCAGCTTTCGCTTCTTTGGGAATAGGGCTGGCTTCCGTTCCCATGTCCAAGAATCCTCCCGCCATTACCATGATGTTGTCTGATGTTTTGAGACGAGTGTTGACGGTGCGGGAAAACTGTAATGTTCCCCTGATCTCCACACCTGCCAACACCGCGTCTGACTGCGCGTCATACACGACCGTATGCCCCGCAGAGATTGCTACGCTGTCCCCTGTTGTTGGCACGCTTCCCGTGCTCCAAGTGGAAATATCCGACCAATTCCCACTTTTGACCGAGGAGATGGAAGCCGCGTTTGCAATTTCAACCTTTTCTGCAAACAAAAGAACGGATGCAAATCCGCTCAACACAACAACAGCGAACAAAAAGACAATCCACTTTCCAAACACGCCGCGCGCAAGAGTATTATGTGACATATCTCCTTTGTAATTTACATTCCTTTTTATCTTAGAATATACAGAAATTATACCACACATCCTCGCAAGAAAACAGCAAATCGAGAAGATTCCTCTCCTCATCCCCACTCGCGGCAGAAAGATGGAAAAATGCTATTTCTTGTAGTGATTTGTTATCGCAAATACTTCGGCTTTTCCATTGATAACAAAGAAAAGCGCGCGATATTTTCTATCGAGGCGAAACGAATAAATCCCCCGCCATCGCGGCTCAAGAAGTTCAACGTGAAGCGAAGGATAAGCTCTTCTCTGCCCCCCAATTTTGACAAGCCCTCTTATGACTTATACAATATGAATATATGGCGCAAACAATCCCCAAGAAGCATAAAAAACAATATTATCCTCTCATTAGTGCAGAGCGACGTCTTGAGGTATGGGAAAAAGCGCGGGGAATTTGGAAAAGCAAAAAACCAGAACCAATTCAAGAACTTAAAGAAATGAGAAGCGGCTGGGAACGTAAACTTCCCCCTCTTGCGTAACTCCCATGTATACTCTTGATACGAATGCAGTTATCTATTATCTCAAAAATGATGCTATTGCAGTGCCAATTCTCAAAGAGGTATTTGCCAAACCTGCTCCCATTTATCTCTCTACGATAAGCGAAATTGAGTTATTGGGTTTTTCGCGACTTGGAGAAAATGAAGAATTTTTAATCGAAAATATTTTGCAAACTCTCGCAATTCTTCCAGTTGATTCGCGTATCGCCCGCATTGCCGGAAACTTAAGAAGAAATTTTGGTCTGCAGTTAGCCGATAGCGCTATTGCTGCCACCGCGCTGTTTACGGGTTCTGCTCTCCTTACTCGAAACGTGAAGGATTTCCAAAAAGTTACTCAACTCTCCATAAAAGAAATCTAAAAAAACTCGTCCAATCACCGGCTATGCTACATACACAAAGAGCGATTTATCGAAACCGCGCGGCGGTTCCGCCGTTATAATCAGCTTGGATTTCCCGCGCGTCGCGGCCATAGCTATACACTCTAAAGTCATCTATCTTCCCGTCAAAGTTGTTGCCGGTGGTTCCTCCAATGAGAAGACTATTGTCCTCTGTGGCGGGAGCT
>MHTV01000039.1:4121-5387 GCA_001823215.1 Candidatus Wildermuthbacteria bacterium RIFCSPHIGHO2_02_FULL_45_25
TCCTCTGTGGCGGGAGCTCCTGAACCGTCTGTTGATGTACCGACAAGAATGCCGTCAACGAAGAGTTCTATCTCGTCATCCGCGTCATCCTCGTATTTCATCACTACATGATGCCATTGTCCGACTGTAATGATTGAGGAAACATTGAGAGTGGCGTCCGCGGTTGCCAGATCCATGCTTGCCTCAAGATCAAGTTTGCCTGAAGAAAGAGTGTCTACTCTTACCCATGTGTTGGTTCCTTTGTATAGTATCTGCCCCGCCGAAGCTTCTCCCGCTGTGTCGGCGTTTATCCATGAGGAGAAGGTTACGGCGTTCTTTAACCCTATGTCAAAGTCAATGGCATTGGCGTTGGCTACCGTTATCACATCGTTTGATCCGTCAAGATTAAGGGCTGTTCCAAACTTGCCAGCGGTATAGGTTGCTTCTGTGATTGTCCCGTCTCCTATGGTGTTGGTTGCCTCATACGCCGTGGTTCCAGACCCTTCGTCAAACTTGTAGTGGGCAACAGGCCCTCCGTGGTTGTAGAGGTAGCGGACTTCAGAGGCGGAGAGGGCGCGGGAGTAGACGCGGAGGTCGTCCACTTGAACTGTACTAAATACTCCTACTGTTCCTCCTCCTTCATCTCTTCCGCCAATCAAAAAGTTGCGAGAATTTGTGGTTTGAGTTTCTGCCGCAGAGTCCACTTCCACTCCATTGATGTATAAACGAGATGTTGTCCCGTCAAACGTCCCTACCGCAAAAACCCATTCATTGAGATTTATACTTTTCGTAATATTGCCTCCAAATGCTTGAACCGAAAACTCAAGCACATCTCCCGAAACACCCCGCAAATAAAATCCATACTGCCCGCAACCGCCGCATACTCCATACTTCACCATCACATATCCTCCGTTTGTGTCCAGTCGCTTAATCCATACGGCTAAGGTAAGAGATCCCTGCACATCAACATTGCCCAAATTTACATAATCTCCTCCATCAAAGCTCAACGCCCCTCCCAATCCCGCTTTGCTTGCTGTCCATGCGGGATCGTTTGTTGACGCGGAGGAGTTGGCACCAAGAGTGCCATCGTTGTTTTGATCGGACGAATCATTAACTGTCTGCCCCGTTCCTTCCTCAAAGTTCCAGTAGCCCACAAGTCCGTTAGCAACAGTTTTGGCGGGGGACAAAGAATTGGAATCGGCGGAAGGTCCAAACTTCGCGGCAAATCCCGCGTTGTAATCCAGCTGTATATCTTGAACCGTTCTTCCATACGGATACACTCTAAAG
>MHTV01000040.1 GCA_001823215.1 Candidatus Wildermuthbacteria bacterium RIFCSPHIGHO2_02_FULL_45_25
TGGTCTTCCTTCATCTTGCCCCAGCGGGGAGTATGTTTCCGGAATAGGAGGAACTTTGACGTGTTCTGCGCCGGCGGGAACAGAGGGCGGAGGAGGCGTTGCAGACAACCTCGGCAATCACATAGCGACGCTGGATTTGAATATGAGTAGTAAGAAGATTACTAATCTTGGAACTCCATGTGCTTTAACCGATGCCGCGACAAAAGGATATGTGGATACCAAAGTTTCCTCTGGATATACAACGGGTGGATCGTATGGTTACTGTCGGTCTGGGATACAGCAACTGGCGGATGGAACTTATTGTGATCAAGAAATTTCTCCAGGTTTTTGTGAAGGAAGTCCTGGTGCTTATTTTTGTAGGTGTCTTGTTGGATTTACAATAAGAAGGACTGGTTTCTACGATGCAGATCCTGATGATAGTAGGTATCAGGACTATTACACTTGCATAAAAGATCCATAAAAATCGAGATAAACCGTGCAATACTTGACTTCTTTCGGGAAGCGTTGTTCTGCTTGATAATGCCGGCTTTATCAATGGCATGGCATACTTTGAGGAAGTGATTTTTTGTTGCGTTTGAAGCACAATAGTGGCAGAAATTACTATTGACAACGTATATGTGATGTATATATCATGTATATATGAAGTATCTTGATTGGGATCCAGAGAAGAACGAATTGCTTAAATGGGAGAGAGGGGTTAGTTTTGAGGATGTTCTCGTGGCGATAGAGGAAGGATATCTTTTAGATATTGTTGAGCATGCCAATAAAGATAAGTATCCTCATCAAAAAGTTTTTATTGTTTGCGTAGGAGGGTATGCGTATCTTGTCCCTTTTGTGGAAGATGATGAGAAAGTATTTCTCAAGACAATTATTCCAAGTCGTAAAGCAACAAAACAATATCTTAACCAAGAATAAGCATGAAGAATTTAAAACTAGATACAACTGAAAAAAACATTCTGAATGAATTTGAAGCGGGGAATCTCAAGCAGGTTAAAGGCGGAGAAAAAGAGAAAGTGCGCTATCAGGAGTACGCAAAGTGTACATTAAGCAAGCCGAGGAATATTAACATTCGCGTCTCTCGCCAAGATCTTCAACGCATCAAGGCGATGGCGGCAGAGAGGGGTTTGCCGTACCAAACGTTTATTAGTTCTCTGCTTCATCAATTCTCTGCCAGAAAAACAAGCAGGGTTTTAGAAGAAGAGAATATGTAGGTTCTCGGATTGTTTGAATAACAAAGCGGCGATAGAATCGCCGCTTTGTTGGTTTGAGAGAATCCTTACTTGGTGATTTTCGCGATCAAACGAGTAAGACCGGATTTCTTTCGGGAGGCGTTGTTCTGCTTGATAATGCCGGCTTTGGCGGCTTTATCAATGGCTTGATATGCGTCCGGAAGCAGTTTCTGGGCTTCTTCGTGTTTATCCTGGGCAACCAAACGCTGGACTTGCTTGAGAACTCCCTTTAAGGCGTTTTTGCGGAAATTATTTAAGCTTCGATGGCGCGCGCTTTGGCGCAATGCTTTTTTAGCAGATTTGGTAATTGGCATGACTGCATACTACCACGACAGGTATTTTTTATCAAGTCGCGGCGTTGTCGCGCGAATCCTGCGCAATGACAGAGGATATTTGATCTCGGAACGCTTCAATATCCTTGAGATTGTGCTGAAGGAAGTGAAAGATTTTTTTTCGGTCTATTTGCCCGTATTCATGCACAAGGAGATTTCGCAATCCAATCATTCTGGTGATTGCATGGGCCAGATCATCGGCAAGGATATTTTTCTCAAAAAGCGTGGATACGGCTTCGTAATTGTCTGTGGGACGTTTGAATCCGAGATTCAGAATAAGGAGATGAGATGCATCAATAATTGCTTGAATAGAAAGCTGAAGATATCGTTCCGTGTTTCCAAACAGATGAAAATCTGAAACGAAAGACTGCTCGGCGGAGCATTCTTTTTGAAGCGTATGCAGGTACTCAATATATTCTTGAAGATGTTGCAATTTTTCAAGAATCTTTTGTCGGGAAAGCGATGTCATTTGGCAAGCAGGCGATTATTATACATTTCAATATATGGTTTAAAGTCCAAATACTCATTCATTGACTTTAATTCAAAATCAATGCGCTGGCTTGGCGCGCGGTCATACACCAATATCCCTTCTTGCAGAATGACGTATTTGAGAAAAGGGGGAGCAGTGTTTAGAATAATCACATCGGTTTTGGTTTTCAGGAATCGCGAGAGGATATTGATGAGATCAATGCGCGTCTCAAAAAAATCCTTTACCCGCGAAGGGTTCAAATAGACCGCAATGTCCACATCGCTTTCTTTATTCGTCTGGCGTGTCGCAACGGAACCAAAAAGATAGCAAAACAAAACACGCTTCTCATTTTCAAGGAATGTTGCAAGTTGTTGTTGTATGTGTTCTCGATTTTGGTTCATGGCATTTTCTTTGTATCATAGTTTTTCGTTTCTTCCAAGCGGGTTGGTCGGCTGTTTTCTAGCTTTTTTTTGATCTTGGAGATGAGATCCCGAATTTCCGCAGCGCGTTCAAAATCCATATCTTTTGCGGCTTCTTTCATTTCCTTCTCGAGCAGCTTGATATCTTGGACTGCTCCAAATTCAGCCACGGCGGTTTCGTGTTTGTGCTGTTGCTCTAAAAGCTCCCATGAGCGAATCTCCTTTTGAATTGCCTGCGGAGTGAGGCCGTGTTCGGCGTTGTATGCTCTTTGGATTTCCCGCCGGCGATGAATTTCCGCGATGGCGCGCTCCATGGAGCCCGTGATTTTATCGGCGTACAAGATAGCTTTACCTTCGATATGGCGCGCGGCTCTCCCCATAGTTTGAATAAGTGTGGTGTCGTTTCGCAGGAAGCCCTCTTTGTCGGCGTCTAAAATTGCAACGAGCGCGACTTCAGGTAAATCCAATCCTTCGCGCAAGAGGTTAATGCCTACAAGCACGTCAAACTCGCCTCTTCGGAATTTCTCTAAAATAGCCGGACGTTCCAGCGTCTTTATTTCAGAATGGAGCCATTGCACGTTAATTCCTCGTTGGGTGAGAAAGTCCGCTATTTCTTCAGAGAGGCGTTTGGTAAGCGTAAGCACCAGCACCCGCTGGTTTTTCTTTTTGTATGATTGAATTTCTCCAATCACGTCTTCCATTTGATTGCCGGTGGGGCGGATTTCAATTTCCGGCTCCAAAAGTCCGGTGGGTCGGATGATTTGTTCTGCGATATGTTTGTTTGCCTTTTCTTTTTCAAACGCGCTGGGCGTGGCGGAGATGTAAATGGCTTGGGAAACTCGCTCCAAAAACTCGTCAAACGTGAGCGGACGGTTGTCTATGGCCGAGGGAAGGCGAAATCCGTGTTGTACGAGGGATTCTTTGCGGATGCGGTCTTGCGCGGACATTGCTCGTATTTGAGGAAGCGTGAGATGGCTTTCGTCCACAAGCACGAGGAATTTGCCGTCTTTGGCGGACGAAGCAAAATAGTCCAACATCGTATAGGGAGGATCTCCCGGTTTTCTAAATTCAAAATGCCGCGAATAGTTTTCAATGCCGTGGCAGTAGCCGGATTCTTGAATCATCTCAAGGTCGTAATTGGTGCGTTGCTCGAGGCGTTGAGCTTCCACGAGTTTGTTTTGGCTCTTTAGCGCTCGGAGATGTTCTTCTAGTTCAGTGCGGATATTGACCATGGCGATTTTCAGCTTCTTCTCATCGGTAACCCAGAATTTCGCAGGGAACAGGCGATACGCGCCTTGCAATGGTTTGAATGAAGGGGAAATCGCTTTGCTGTCTGCCAGAGACGCCAAGGATATCTGTTCGATCAAGTCTCCGTCAAATTCTAGCCGAATGAGTTCTTTTCCCGTCACAGAGAAGATTTCCAGTACGTCTCCTCGCATGCGGAATTTGCCGGGAGCAAAATCAATATCATTGCGTTCGTATTGCAAAAGCGTAAGACGGGAAAGAAATTCTTTGCGGCGCTGGCCCGCGCGAATTTCAAGAGAAATGTCCCGATACTCGGTGGGAGAACCAATATTGTAAATGCATGAAACTGAAGCAACAACGATCACATCTCGTCGAGAAAGAACTTCTTGGGCGGCTTCATGGCGCAAGCGATCCAGAGTCTCGTTTATTTTAGCGTCTTTTTCGATATAGGTGTCGGTTTGCGGAATGTAGGCCTCGGGCTGGTAGTAGTCGTAATAGGAAACAAAATAATGGACGCTGTTGCGGGGGAAAAATTCCCGAAATTCCTGATAGAGCTGGGCGGCTAATGTTTTGTTTGGGCTTATGACAAGAGTTGGCAGTTGGGTGCGGGCAATGACGTTGCTTGCCGAGAATGTTTTCCCGGAACCTGTTACGCCCAAAAGCACCTGGTGGGGAATACCGGCTCGCACGTTTTTGGTTAGCATTTCGATGGCCTTAGGCTGATCTCCGGTTGGCGTAAATTTTGAAACAAGCTCGAATTGCATTGGAATATATATGGAAAAGAGACAGTAATAATGAGTTTTTAGAATATACTGGAGAAGAGCAAATCGCTTGCATATTCTCAAAACTCTTATAAAGGGATACTATTACTCTATGATCTCCTATCTCAAAGGCGCCATTCTCTACAAGACCCTTGATTATATCATACTTCTTACCAATGGGATAGGGTACAAAGTTTCTTTGCCAGAGAACCTGAATAAACAGCTTCGCGAAGGCCAGGACGGGGTTGAGGTGCATTGTTCTCTTATGATTCGCAACGAAGAGACGCTGGAACTATACGGATTTGCTTCGCCTGAATCCCTAGGGATGTTTACGATGCTTAATACTGTTTCTGGTATAGGGCCGAAAGCCGCGCTCGCTATTTGTTCTCTTGGGAACCCCGAAGATATTAAGAAAGCAATTATGGAACGTAATACGAACTTCTTTCGAGGGATTAAAGGGTTGGGCGAGAAAAAAATCCAAACAATTTTACTTTCGCTTACAGGACGCGTGGGCGAGTTTGATAAAAATCGCGGGGGGTCGGGAGACGAAGCGCTGGATGCGTTGGTGGCATTAGGATTCTCGCGCGGGCAGGTGAAAGAAGCATTGGATCGCATTGATTCTTCCATCTCTGATTCCGAGAAGCGCATCAAAGAAGCGTTAAAGCTGTTGGGCGGGAGGAAATAAAGAAATTGCAAAATATGCATAAATGAGCTATAAAGATTTATCTTCGAAGGGAGGGGCTGTAATGACAATGCCCAATCTAGCGAGGACCGACGGAATTGCGGGGGAGTTTTATGCCGAACTGGGGATTTTCTGTTCTGATACAATGGACGACAAAAGTGATGATGTTTTGCTTCTGGATTGGAAGCTTCCAAGGCGAAAAAGTGGTGCATGTTGTTGCGAGCTATGTCTGGAGGAGGGGAAATAGCGTAAGGGCGGAAGTTCGCGTTTGCGGATTCCGCCCCTTGTTTTTGGTTCAAAAAATATGATGCTTTGAATTACGAAACGAGTGCACACAAGGTCTTGAGAACACGGATATTTTTCTGCTGAAAAATTCCTGATGCCCCCTTCCACCTCGCGGTGAGGGGCTCGCGCCAGTCGCGCTCCCAACGTTCTCAAGACCTTGTGTGCACTCGTTTCGTAATTCAAAGTATCGTAATTCAAAGTATGATAAGCTAAAGACAATTCACATGAAATCCCTTATCCGAACATTGGTACCCAAATCGTTTTTACGCTCTTACCATTTTGGTTGGGCGCTGGCAGGCGCAATTTGGTATGGTTTTCCGGCGCGTAAGATTACGGTAATCGGGGTAACCGGCACTGACGGAAAATCTACGACAACGGAAATGATCGTTCGTGTTCTGAAAGAGCAGGGATTAAAGGTGTGTTCGACCTCGTCTGTGTGGTTTCAAATGGGAGACGACAAAAAAAAGAATACCATGAAGTTGAGTATGCCGGGGCGCGCGTTTTTGCAAAAATTCTTGCGGCAGGCGGTTCGCCACGGGTGTACGCACGCGGTGCTGGAAGTGAGTTCCGAAGGAATCTTGCAGAACCGCCACCGATTTTTGAATTTCCACACGGCAGTGATTACAAATCTTTCTCCAGAGCACATTGAGCGGCATGGCGGGTTTGAGAATTACAAGCGCACAAAAGCAATATTGTTCCAATGCGCCAAGCAAGTTCACGTTGTCAACACCGATGACGAGCATGCCGCATATTTCCGGGGGTTTGAGGCGCAGAAGAAATGGGGGTACGGAATGAAAGCTTCCAAAGCGCAATTCGCGCTTTCCAGTGGGAAACAAGAAGATCAGAATCTTAAAGCAGAGAACGTTCAGGAAGAGAGAAAGGGAATGCGATTTGAAATTGAAGGGCAAAAGTTTGAGGTTCCACTGCTTGGGATTTTTAATGTGTATAACGCGTTGGCGGCTTGTTGCGTGGGTATGGCTCATGGTATTTCGCTTGCAACGTGCGCAAAAGCTCTTGGCAAAATGAACGGAATGCCAGGACGAATGGACGTTGTGATGGAGAATCCATTTGTGGTAATTGTGGACTACGCGGTTACCCCGAAAGCAATGGAAAATTTGTACGGCGCGGTAAAACGCTTATTCGCGCCGCGACAGCTCATTGCGGTATTTGGAGCGTGCGGCGGAGGAAGAGATCGGTGGAAACGTCCAATTCTAGGAGAAATCGCGGCCCGGTATGCCGACAAAATTATTCTTACCAATGAAGACCCTTATAATGAAGATCCGCAAAGAATTCTGGAGGAAATCCAGGTTGGCATAGCAAAAAGAAATGTTCTTGCAGATGCGGCAGAACAAGTGTTGGATCGTAGAACAGCTATTAGGAAGGCGTTGGAATATGCCAGAGAAGGAGATGTGGTTGTCATCAGTGGAAAAGGATCGGAAGACGCAATCGCAATGACTGGCGGGAAAAAGATTCCGTGGAACGAGGGAGAAGTGATTCGCGAAGAATTTGGGAAATTGAGAAGATAAGCCAGAGTAGCCGTTATCTGGCGGATGGACCCTTCCCCTTTGACTTTTACTCTTATCTCCCGTATACTCACCATAGAGGATGATTTCTTTGAGAGAGAAAAGGAGCATTGCTTATAACGAGTTCAACAGTGTGTTATGAGTCTTACGTATCAGCCAAAAAAGAAAAAGCGTGTTCGCACGCACGGATTCCGCAAACGGAACAAGACGAAAAACGGAAGGCGTGTGTTAAAGCGAAGAATAGCCAAAGGGCGCAAACGCCTCACGGTTTAGTATGCTTAGCAAGCTTAATCGGCTCTCTAAAAAGAAGGATTTTGACCGGATTTTCCGTCAGGGGAAAGGGATCCGCCATGAAGGTTTGCTTGCGAAAATATGGTATCAGGATATCCAATGCTCGCGCTTTGGCATTGTGGTAAGCAAAAAAATAGCCAAGAAAGCTGTTGTCCGAAATCGAATACGGCGGCTTATCTCGCAGGCCCTTCAGAAGCGGCTGAAACGCATGGCGAAGCACGCAGATATCATCTTGGTCGTGCTTCCGGGTTCCGATTTTTCAGAATTGCGCCACGCGGAAGAGGCGGTAGAGCAAATCTTCAAAAAAGCTGGATTGTTTGCGTAGCACATGTTCCTATGGATATTATTTTTGGATTTTTTAAAGGGATTTATCATTTTGCTCTCTATCAGCCAATCTTTAATGCTCTGATTATTCTTGTCCAGTATATTCCCGGCAAGGATTTTGGAATCGCGATTATCGTCTTGACGTTTGTGTTTCGGTTTCTTACGTACCCGCTAGGCGCGCAAGCAATACGGGCGCAAAAGCGGCTTTCAGAACTGCAGCCAAAGATTAAAGAAATACAGAAGAAATTCAAAGATAAACGGGAAGAACAGGCGCGGGCAGTAATGGAGTTGTATCGCGCGGAAGGGGTAAATCCTTTTGCGAGCATTCTCCCTTTGCTTCTCCAGATTCCGCTTTTTATCGTGTTTATTAATATCTTTTCTCATGGCATCCAGGTGGAGCAGTTCAATTATCTGTACTCATTTGTGGCGCGGCCAGATTTAATAGAGCCATCTTTTCTGGGAATGGTATCGCTCAACGAGAAGAATATTATGCTGGCGGTTGCGGCGGGCATTCTGCAATTTATCCAGTTAAAGCAGGCAAACCCCAAGACAAAAAAACGCCAAAAAGGGGAGAAACCCGACATGGCCTCCATGATGCAAAGTCAGATGATGTATATATTCCCGGTGTTCATGGTGATTTTTGCAAGCAGGGTTCCAGCCGCATTTGGGCTGTATCTTATCGCGACTACGGTGTTCTCGATCTGGCAGCAATGGTTTATCGCGAGAAAAGAACGCAAAACTTCAGAGCTTCAACCTTCTCAAAACGTATGATTTCAAAAGAAAACCTTCGCGTGATTGAACACGAAAGTAAGGAGCTTTTTTCCAAACTCGGTATAGAGGGAGAAGTTCGCGTGGAAGCGGGAGAAGAAAACGCGGTTTCCATTTCGATTCACACCGCCGAGCCCCAGCTTTTTATTGGTGATCGCGGGCAAGCATTGGCTGAAATTCAGCACATATTGAAATTTATCCTCAAGAAAAAAGTGCAAGAGCAATTTTATTTGTCGGTGGATATTAACGATTACAAGAAAAGCAAAGAGCAGTATCTGCGGGAATTGGCAAGAACAGCCGCCGATGAAGTGGCTCTTCTCAAGAAACCAAAAGAATTGGATCCCATGTCTTCGGCCGAACGGCGCGTGGTGCATATGGAATTGGCGGAACGCTCTGATGTAAGCTCTGAAAGCGAAGGAGAAGGAGAAAACCGGCGAATTATTGTGAAACCAAAATAATGCTGTCGCGCGCGCTGGGTGCGTGCAGACGCGGATGGAATTTATGCTGGAGTTTTTGCCGCCTGCGAAGAGGCGGTGTTTTGTTGTTCTTCTGGGACTTTGGATTGTTCTTCTTGCGGGGGCGCATCGCCGCTTTTATCAAGCGTTGACCAGACGGTGTAGACCCAAAAGAAGGGAAATGCGCGGATAAGGGGTAAGATGTTGCCGATGAGGGGGACTAAAATCTTTTTTGCGAGAACTTTCCTTTTTGGTACTTCTCCGCGATATCTCAAAACCCACCAGCCAAAGAAGAAGCTTGCAAAAGCGTTGAGAGGAACAGCAAGCGCCGTGCCAAGCCCTAAAGCAAGATCAAGCAACGCAAGTAAGAAGTTGGTGAGTTCGATACATACCGCCAGAAGCAACACAAACATTCCCGGAGCGCTCAAAAGAGCGGGTGGCCGGCGTTTGGGAGTTGTCTGTGGATTATTGGGAGAGGATGGAACGGGGAGTGCCACGAATTAATTTAATGGTTGATTTCCCGGTTGTTGATAGGGATTTTCGAAGGAAGCAGTCGCATCCGGTTGTTCTTCCATTTGCTGCTGTTGTTGGCGGGCGATATCTTCGGGGGCTGTGGTGATAATCTCGTGTTCCGCGGGGGAAGCCACAACCTTGATTGCAACGTGTTTTTGTCCCGCGAAGAAAATTCCTTCTCCCACTTCGGTTTCCAGAAGGATATTTTTCTCTTCCTCGGTGAGCGCGAACGCTTTTTGCACGGCTTCAATGGTGGCAGGAGATTGCTTCATCAGCAGGGAGAGAGAAGAGTTGGTAATAATGGGCTTGCCGTAATCTGAACGCATAAAATCTCCCACGTCCTGGGTGATGGTGGTAACTCCAAGCCAATATTTGCGCGCGCGCTTTACCATTCCAAAGAGGAATGACGCTCCGTCGTCTGTTTGCATGATCCACCATGCCTCGTCAAGCACGAAGATGCGTCTTTTGAGTTCCGAGCGCACGGTGTTCCAGATATAGCGCATGATGATATAGACGGCGATGGGCCGAAGAGACGTTTCCATTTCGCGAATCCCGAATGTTACCACATTGCGCTGAAGGGATATGTTGCTTTGTTGGTTAAAGAAAGAAGCGAATGTGCCGGTGGTATATTTCTGAATGCGCCGCACTAAAGAATCAGTCCCTTCCATGGTGCGAAGAACATTTTCCAAATCCTGCATAATCGGAGTATTGTTTTTCCACGTGGCAGGATCGCTTTGCGGAGTGATATCGCGAGACGCATACGTTTCAGAAAGAGCGCGGTCAATGACTGCGTCTTCTTCGGGGGTGAGTCCGCCGAGCATAATGCGGATAAGCCCCACGAGGTTGATAATGTTGGATCTCAACACGTCGTCTGCGTTTTCATCTTCTTTGACTTCAGCTAAATCAAAGGGATTGATATGATTATCCGATCCCAGCGAGATTTCAAAGAACGATCCGCCGGCTTGCTCGGTAAGTGTTTTGTATTCGTTTTCCGGATCCAGAATCATCACGTCAATTCCCCACATTAAAGACCGCAAAATTTCAAGCTTCACCGCATAAGATTTGCCAGAACCCGATGTGGCAAAAATAGTGGAGTTGGCGTTCGGCAAGCTGAAGCGGTCAAAAAGGATCAGAGAATTGTTGTGGCGGTTAATGCCGTACATAATTCCATCAGACGAGCTCAAGTCAAACGAAACAAATGGAAACACCGAAGACAAGGGCTCGGTGTTCATCATATTGTGCACCATAAGCATATCTAATCCGGAAGGAAGCCCCGATTGAAATCCCTCTTTTTGCTGGTAGAGCGCGGGTTTAATGTACATGAGCCGCGATTCAAAAATGGAACGCAGAGTAATCTCTATTTCTCTTAATTCCTGCTCGCTTTGTCCATAGATGGTGATATACAACGCAAAGCGGAACATGCGCTCTTGAGCGGTTTGCAAACGATCGCGCAGTGTTTCAATATCCTGATACGCTATTTGAAGTTCCGGATCTCGCACCAATCCCTTCTGCTCTTTTTCCATAATTTCAGATTGCACGTCTGTTACGCGCCGCCGAAGTTTCTTTAAGATATCTCCTGTTGGTATGGGGTGCACAAACATGGAGATATCCATCACGATATCCATATTGATGGTGGAAGCCAACCATGCCGTGTTGAGATAACGTGGATAAGAGAAAATGAAAAAAGATTTCACATAGCGCCGGCCAAGCTCCAAATGATCCGCGGCCACGGTGATAGCAGAGGGAGCGATGATATCGGTAGCGGTAATGGGTTTGTCCTGAAACAGCTCTTCCCCGGGAAGCTGCCGTCTTTTTTTTCCAAGAAATGGGATTGCCATAATTAAGAAGGTTGATTGTTGTCTGGTTTGCCACGGCGAAGAAGCTCGGGAGGAACCGAAGGGTAGTATCCCACTTCAGCTTCATCGGGGTGATACCAACTCCAAAAGAGTTCGATAATTTCTTCTGTATTGAGCGGAGTTACATGCAGTCCGCATCTGCGCAGTCCGAGCGAGACAAATTCCATTCTTTGCCAAAGTTGATTTTTCATGCGGTCAAAATCCTCATCGGACAGAGGTCCTTTTACCTTGGGAGTTTTGCTCAAAATGC
Organism: Candidatus Wildermuthbacteria bacterium RIFCSPHIGHO2_02_FULL_45_25; assembly: GCA_001823215.1. Classification (GTDB taxonomy): domain Bacteria; phylum Patescibacteriota; class Minisyncoccia; order Minisyncoccales; family UBA10102; genus O2-12-FULL-45-9. The sequence continues at coordinate 11,403 of MHTV01000040.1, forward strand.
CGCCTTTTTTTCGTTGATCAGCCGCGGGCAATGCCTCGATAAGCGTAAAGGGAACAATGACAAAAAAGTTTTTGGCGAGCACCGATCCCCCGGCGATCATCTGTTCGATAAACTGGCGGTATGATTTGGTCTGTATTTGAAGGAGTGGGTTGGTCTGCGCTTGTTCGAGCTGCTTGAGCTTATCAATGTAGCCGGTAATGTTGAGCCGCCGCGATTGCACGGTAATCTGCACAAAAAAATCGAGTGAATTGAGAAAATTCTGGAATTGGAAAATGACCGCGTCTTGTTCCTCCTGGGATTTGAGCGCAAAGTTTTGCGAAGACACCATTAAAATGCCTCGAATCGCGCGGTTTTTGAGAATAAGCGCTCCTTCGCGGATGTCTTCGATATTAAGAAATTGCTGGGTGCTGGAAGCCATAAAATTCAAATTGATGTGTTCAGTTTTTTGTTTGCACCTGCGTTGCCAGATTCTGAATCTTGCTTTCTCTTGAAAGAGGGATTTGCTTGTCTTCCTGTTTTTTGTTCGGATTGCCGTAGGTAACTTCCTGAATCTGGATGTCCATATTCCCTCGTCTCCAAATAAAGCGTTTAGGATTTGCCGAAAACAAAATAATGTCTAAGACGACTTTGGGTAAATGTCTGCCGTTGACTTTCACGAATGCCATTGCGATTGCAATCGTCTCCAAAATGACCATAAGCAGAAGGAACAAGGGTAGGGGGAGCCAAAAATACACCAACAGGGCAACAGACAAAGGAGCTAATAAAGTGCCGGCTTGTCGAAGCGTGAGAGATCCGACCACTTTTGCTTCCCGCTCGATGAATTGGGGAACTTCAAAACGCATAATTATTCAGGAGATTCTCGATAGGGATCATTTTTAGAGGAGCGTCTCCGGCGGGCGGGAGCTGCGGGAGTTTCTGTCTGTGTTTCCGCTTGGGGAATTGGCTGATCCTGCTGTGCCGTGGGGACAGGAGTCCACGGACGAGAAGCGGTATCTTCTTGAGTAAATTGTTCCATGCTGTGGCGGGGCGTTTGAATGCCGATATTTACTTGATTTGGCTGTTGTCCCACTTTGTGGTGGATTTGTTCCAGCGCGGATTTGACCGGGTAGAATACGATTCGATTGATTTGGGTGGCAATGTTCTGCGCCACAAGGGGTTGGAGCCCCAAGTCCGCGAGTTTCTGGGGAAATTGACTCGGAAGCGTGATTCCGAAAAGCACATCTCCCATTTCTCTGTTCACCGATTCAAAAAATTGGGAAGCCCCATTTCGGTCGCAGATGTCTCCAATAGCTTCCAGATTTTCCACGGAAAACAACGCTTCTTTCAATTCTTCCGGAAGGGTTTTCAGAAGATTTTGATATTGTTCGCGCGTAAGCATATTTTTATTATACCATGTAGAAAAAGAACGCAAAGAGGGAGGGATTGACAAAGGCATTAAAATTGCCTATACTTTGTTTAGTAAATTCTACCTAAGATATGGATAAAGAGGTGGCGCGATGAGTAAGTTCCTGTTATTGGCGCTGGGATTGGCGGTGGCGGTCGTTGTTGCCATTGCGCTTTCGAGATGGCTTCTTGATGGCATTGCCCAACACTTGGGCGTGGCGGTGGCGGCCATGGCTGGTGCCGTGGGTCTTTGGGGGATTGGCTTAGCGGCCCGCGTGCCCTTAGCAAAACAGAACAGATTCTTTACCACTATCCAGGAAGGGACCGCAAGAATCATTTTGAAAGGGGATTCCTTCGATCGTGCTGTTATGGCAGCACAAGGAAGGGACTTCCGGAGGAATGTGGGGCCGGTGTCGGGGTTGGATCGGTGGGCGGCATACGATGTCGTGGATAGTCCAAATCCCAAGTTCCGGGGAGGGTTCTCTTTCTATGGATTGTACCCATTCCGGGATATCCTCAAATACAACTGGGAAGTTGTATTGTATAACGAGGAGGGCAAAAAGGAGGTGGTCCGCGAGAAGCGGCTATTTGTGGATTTGAAGGAAATGATCCTGTGGGTCGAACTTGACGGAAATGAGGACGTTGATCTCCGGAAAGTTCGGTACCTGCTCGCAGTGAGGGGAAGATTCGTCAACCCCTTAAAGATGCTCTATGAAAAGCCCGAATGGCTCGCGTTTCTCCTATCGGAGCTTGCAACGGATGCTCGAAAATTCACAAGCGATAAAAAATTCGAGGTTCTTGCAAGAAACAAAAATCAGACGGGTGCCGAGTTGGGCTTGTATTTTAAGGAGCAGCCCAGAGAGCCAGGCGGCCCGAAATTTAATACCCTCAAGCACATCGAGGAGGAATGTGGCTTCCGTCTATTAGAGGTAAACATAATCGATGTAACTGCTTCGCAAGCAGACATTGATGCGTTGCAAGCTCCGGAAAAGGCGAGATTGGCCGGAGAGGCAACTAAGGCAACAGCTCAAGCAGAATCTGATGCAATGGAGATCCGAGCTGCTGCCGAGGCGAAACGAATTGCAACAATCACGCAAGCACTTCGGGACGGAGGGGAAGATGCGCGCTTACAGCGCATGTTAGAGGTGTTGGAGAGAGCACCAGGAGGCCCTGTCTCCATGCAGTTCATCCCGGGGCTCTCCCAGATATTGGGAGGAAATAACACGGCAGTGGATGCCAAAACGATCGAAAAGATTGTCCGGCAAGTCCTTGCCGAGCGACAGGGACAGGGGCGACCGCGACAAGGGCAAAGGAGGAAGTAAGAACAGAAGAACGCCAAAGGGCGGGTTCGTATGAATCCGCCCTTTTTTCTATCTCTTATGGCTCTCTTCCGCCTGATTCTCCAGTCCCCGGTTCTTTTCCACCTCTTTCCCCTGGGGGTTGTGTAGCTCCACTGCCTGACGGGGGTTGTGCGCTCGCTTTTGCTTGAGCCTTTTTAATTCTGTCATTAAGAACATTTGCCCTCACCTCCTTAAGGCGTTTCTGCGTTTCGCGTTGGTCCAGGTATACAAAACTTCCAGTTTCAATCTCAACTTCCGGTGCCGCCCCTGGGAGATTTGGATCGGGTTGACCTTTCGCTTTTACTGACTTTCGCTCTTTGAATTTTTGTTGGCGGCCAAGATATTGTCCTCCAGCGGAGGAAGACCAGGCAACAAGATTGGGATTTGTTTTTGCAATAATCTCAGAATCTAAGTCGTCTATTTCTTTTTGAATGCGTTCTGTCGCTAATCCACCCCAATCCTCCGCAATCTTTGTCATAGCAGCTGGTTTCTGTGATCGTACGAATGCTCTTCGAAACTCCTCATTATTGGCCATGGAACGATCGATCTTCTCAAAGTCAACGGTCTTAAGACTCTCTACAATTTTTAGCATCATTGCTTTTTGCATAAGTTTCTGCATTGCTTCCCGCGCTTTTTGAGTATCTGTGCTCTTTGTGAGTGCAACAAGTTCTTGATTTTCCTCAAATTCGCTCACTGCTTGAAGATGCGAATCCTCGTATTCATCAGGATTATCTTTCTTCCTTGCGGTTTGATCCGGTATCATGGTTCTATTCGCAAGAGCAGCGAATGCGGCGCCTCTGCCTTTTCCGAATCTTTTTTCTGCTTCTGCTGCATCGCTAAGGTCAGAATTGTATTTCATCATCTCTTCAAATTGCTCCGGAGAATGCTTTGCCGCATACGTAAGAGCTTGATGAAGATCGTCCGGCCGCATTTTTGCCGCGGCTTTCGTACCTTTTTCTTTTAGTCTGGCTGCCGTAAGCGCAGCTTTCTTTGCGTCATCTTTTATCGGCGTAAACGCTCTCATCTGTTGGTTAAATAATGTCTCATCTCCTGCAATTTCCGCATATTGCTTTTCCAAGGCGGCAGGTGTTTTTTGAGCTTTTGCTCCTTGCTCCAATCCTTTGCGCATTGCGGTTCGTGTGGCCCAACGCGCGCCAGTAGCAGTAGCAACAGTTTTTCCAAGCGGGTTGTTGGTATTCATGAGATTCTCAAGTCGAGAAAGATTGGTTTTTTCTCCAAGATCACGCTTCGTCTTTTCTCTGGCGAGGAATCGGGCGGCGGTTACACCCGCGAAAGTTCCCGCGCCCACCATAGCGGTTTTCTTCGCAAAATTAGCCGCTTTCTGCGCCATGGAGGGAGCTAACGACATGCTTACCGTAACTCCGAACACCAAAATGAAAAGGGAGGTAATGGGCGCGAAAAACGCAGCCGTGGGGCCGGCGGATCCAACTGCTTCCGATCCAATGAGATCAGGAGCAGAAAGAGAAAGCACTTTGCCCGCGAGCCAGAGGAAAAAACTAATCGGAACCCCTACAAATGCCCACTGGATAAGACTGCTCCACCATTGATTCCACCATTTTCTTGTTGCCGGGAGAATATAGCAGGCGAATGCAAGCGGCGCGAGAATGGCAAGCGTCCATAAGATAAAAACGCGCAAGACAAATACAGCGATAATGGCAAGATAGATAAGAGAAGCGACAAAGTAGTAAAGGATGCGGGCAATTTCAAATACAAGCTTTCCTTCGGTGCCGCCGGCTCCGGGGAATTGAAGATCCTCCCATCTTGCGGACTGTACCGCGCCCAAGAAAGAACTTGCCAATAGATTTCCAATATCAACCATCACACCCACCAAAACGCCGCTAAAATTTACAAGAACCGCTATGATAATGAGGGTAGGAAGAGTGCGCTTGAGTTGATAATTTTGAAGATTGAGGATGGTTGCAAGCCCGATAAAGACCAACACAAGAAGAAAGAAGATATTTACCAGCGATCGCGTGAAGTTCCACCCTTCGGTTACCACCGCGGCTTTGCCTGGGACTACCGGGATGGAAAGCACGTTTTGCACAATCCAGTTGAGGAAACTCGCGATGCCAAAAAAAATGATCGCCGCCAGATTAGCGATAATGCCGACAACGCTTCCAAATAGCTTGTCAGCGATATCTGCTCCAATGCCAGTAATGGTGCTTAACACATTTGCCGAAGAAATTTCCGGAGTCAGAACGAAAAACAAAACCCCAAGGGATACGCCAATCAACAGAGTTTTGTCGGTGTGCTTGAGGAATATGTTTTTGAGTTGCTGTGAAAAAGTGTGCATAAGGAGAGTTCTTTAGAATGAACGGGAAGCCCCGCGAGGGGTGCTAATTTCGCCATGGTTACAACCCTCTGCTATATTTGCGTGAACGCTCACTCTGCGCACATCATCCCTTAAATCATTGCCGGTAGGATTGTTATTGTCAAAACTGTATTGGGTTTGGAGTAAATCTTTTTCTGGTTTTTCAAAGCAAATTCGGTCGTAGTTTGTTGGATTTTCATCTCCCTCTGCTTCCGTGCTTGGGCATTTTTCGTTGCCATTACATTCATAGAATGTTACGGCACAACCGTATGCTTTGGATTTTAAAAAACAATTGGCGTTTGGGTCAATCCAAACAGAAAGTAAATCCCAATCTGATGGAGTACCCTCGATTGAAGCTGGGTTTGCGCATCCCTGGCCTGTTGTTACTTGATTATTAGCAGGGGAAGGTGGAATAAGAAGATCTGGATAGTAAGGAGCTCTTACCTGATGAATACTAACCGTATCGTGAGCGCTGTAGAAGTATTTGCATGGCCTTCCCCACCTGCGGAAGTAGTTTCCCTTTGAAGTAGAAACTGCCTCTAATGCTATTTGCCCAAAATTCTTCTTATCGAAGAGAAAAACAACAGGTTTCCCCCAGAAGTCTTTTTCGTTATCAATAGTAATACCAGGAAATGTACAGGCAGTTTCAGATATAATTCGAAATCCTCCGACTTTTTCTTCCCAGCCCTTTTCATTTGTTGCATCTCGTACAAAACCAAATTTGCTTTGAAGAACATAATCTTTCAAGTTGCCGGCACCGTTACGGTCAAAGCATATTACTTCTGTTTTTGTTTCTCCAGAAGTAGAAGTATTATACGCCAAAATACCCTTGTATTCAGAGACAGTTTTGTACTGAACAATGCTGATTGATCTGATTTTTGATTTCCATGGCTCTGGCATCGGCCAAGGGACCGATCTCGTGAGATACTCATCGCGGTCATCAATATCTCCGTCATGATCACTGTCATATTTATCACCGTTATCAATCTTTCCATCACCATTGGTGTCGTATGTCTCCTTTTTATCTGCGACTGTCATTGGAAAGAAATAGTAGTCATCTTTCCCTTCGCCGCTTCCTGGGTCTCCTATTTTTAATACAGCAGTGTCTTTCCCATCCGCATCTTTTATTTTCTCTCCATCTGTTATTCCTGAACATTCTCTCCGTGGGTTTCCAGACTTTAGAGAGTCTCCGTCATCATCGGTGTTACACGTGCAACCGTAGTTTGTGCAAAAATAAATTCCAGCGCCGCCCCCAATCTCTCCTTCTCTTTGTTCTACTGCTCCAGCTGGCGGACGGGAAAGAACAATACCCGCAGGATTCAATAATGGCTGAACTGCCGAAATCTCAAAATTCCCGATTGTTCCCACTTCGGGATTGATAAGTTGGATAATAATAAACGAGCCAAAGATTAAAAGAATTCCCAGTATGGCGTTTTGAATTTTTTCTTTCGCCGCGCTCAACTGGGAAGGAATGGCGCCAGACACTAACCATTGCACGCCTCCCCATACAAGCATAACAAAAGCCGCGAGTCCGGCGATGCCAATCATGGCGTAATACGTCCACGCGACAAGTTGAGAAATGTTTTGATCGTCTTTGAGGTTGAATCCGCCGAATGAAGGATAATCAAGATTGAGTTTGACAGCTCCCAAAGCAATAGATGGGAGAAGGAGAAACGCGCAGACAAAGATGAAAGAAAAAAGAAAGCGAAGTTTCATATATCTATCATACTATTAATAACAATTATATTATAGTATCAAAGATTTGGAAAATAAAAAACGGGCACATGCGTTTGAGGGATTGCATGTACCCGAAAGGCATTGTATTGTTTGACTATTCCAAGACAATATTTTTGCTAAGGACACCCCATGTTTGACTCTCCCTGTCAAACCCGACTCCGATATAGATTTTTACCTTATTCCCTTCTGGAGTTTGGAAGGGAATAACCGTAGAATAGGCAGGCGATCCAAGGGAGATGCCCTGATTCCACGGTAGTTTTTGTAATCCCTCGGGGGTGAGCGGTACTCCAAACGTGCCGTTCTTCAAGCCCGATGACTTAAACCATGTGGGAGGGAAAGCTTTCGTGGTAGCAATGATGGCCGCAAGGGGTACTTGTCCGGCGGGACCCTCGACATGCACGAGATCCTTCATTGCCATTGCGACAATATCAGTTTGGGCGGGTGCTTGGGCGTTCTGGAGAACGCTTGGAGCAATGGGCACCGCAGGTGCCGGTGGCGCGGGCGCAATGCGCCCGTTCATCTCCGGCGGCTCGATTTGGACACTCCCGATCGAGGGAGCGGCGGCAGGGGTATCCTTATCGTCGATCAGTTGGATGGCGGCAAACAACACCGCTCCGGCGATCAGAAACGCGCCGAGGGTGAGGAGCAGTTTCCAGTTCCCCTTATGGGGACTGGCGGGAATCCGAGTGCCATGAGTAATCGTTTGGGTTGCCATAACGCTACCTCCTTTGGCAGTATGAATAACGAAAGGTTCACGGGTCTGGCTTTTACCAGCCCTATACCTCTACAATACCATTACTCTTCGCAAAATGTCAAGGGCTGGGGCACAGATTTCAAAGCGAGAAGAACTTTTTACTTTAGAAACGAAAGCAAAAGGAAAATTCCTCGCTCAAAAACAAAAAAGAACTGAAGAAAAAATTACTTTCCATTATGAGGTTGCGTTCCTGCTATGCTTGTGGTGAGATTGATCCAATCTTCCATAGAAAGCGTTTCTGCTCTCTGGTTTGGTTGAATCCCGTTCCTTAAAAGCCATGCGGCGATCTGGTCTCGCGAAGAAAAGGGTATCTGTTGTCGTATTTTTTCCGAAGAAAGATCGGATCCGCGCTGTGCAAAACCTGTGGATAAATTGTTAAGAAGCTGTTTGCGAGGTTGGGAAAAACCTGTTTTGATAATGTGGAAAAAAATTTTTGAAGCAACATGGGAGAAATTGGAATGAAGTGTGATGTGCAGAACCGCAGAATCCACGCGAGGTTGGGGCCAAAACGCGCTTCTCTTGATGGTAAAAAGCAGTTTGGGCATAGCGTAAAATTGCACGGATACCGCGAGGATGTTCATATCTGGCGGTCTGGAACATATCCTCTGGGCAACTTCTTTTTGAGTAACAAGCGTCAGATCCGCAGGGCGTATATCTGCTTCGAGGAATGTTCGGATCGCGGGCGCGGTAATATAGTAAGGAAGATTGGCAACGACGCGGTATTGTTGCCATGGGAGAGAGGAGAGAGGAAAGGCGAGAATATCTCCCTGGACGATGGTGATATTTGGCTCTTGGGCCATGGTTGTTTGTAGAATTTTCACCATCTTGAATGCTTTTTCCACCGCAAAGACGTGTTTGACGTGATGGGCGAGTTCTTGGGTAAGGGTTCCAATTCCGGGGCCAATTTCGAGGACGTTATCATCGGGCTGGAGATTGGCCGAGGAAACTATTTTTTTGACAATGTTTTCGTCAACCAGAAAATTCTGGCCGAGAGAGCGGCTTGGTTCAAGTCCATGGGCGGCGAGGATTTGTTTAACAACAGCTGGCGAAGAGAGATTCATAGAAAAGGAAACAAAACGGTGTAATGCAAAGTTGGAGAAACGTATATTTTGCTTTTGTCCACAGCCCTTCGAGTATGACATTTTGGACAAGGGGGATTGACGAGAGGCCTTGTTTGAGGGTAGTATAGAGATATCCTATGCAATCGAAATTGAGCTTTTTTAATGACGAAGTTCCCCAGAACGACAAGCCAAAAGTAAAGAAACGGATGTTGAGATTAGCGCTCTTTGGGGCAATTTTTTTGGTTGCTTTGATGCTTTTGGGATCTCAATTCTTTTCTTCCGGAGATACAAACAATGGGGATGCTTCAGAGTCAGTTCTGATGGAATCTCCTCATGGAAGCTCCTTTGCGGGGGTGATAAGTCCTGCTCGCACCTCTTTTGTAATAGATACTCCTCCTCTTACCTTTGTGCAAGGGATAAGTTTGCAGCCGGCGATTCCCCCGATTACTCTTACCCCTCAAGTATTGGGCAGTATTTTAGGTACAGTAGAGCAAGGAGGAGGTTCCAGGCAGGATATTTTTCACTATGCGGTAGAATCCGGGGACACAATTGATTCTCTTGCCTCGGAATTTAATATCTCTCCTGAAACTATTATGTGGGCCAACCAATTGACCCGATCTTCTCGCTTGCAGGAAGGAAAAGAAATTGTCATTTTGCCGGTTTCGGGAACATTGCATTTGGTGCGGCAAAACGATACGTTAAGCGAAATCGCTCAATGGTATAAAGGGGATATTAATACGATTGTGGAATTTAACGATTTGACTTCCGCGAGCGATATTTATGCGGGAGATATCTTAATTATTCCTGGAGGCGCGCAACCTGCTCAATTACCCGCCGGCCGCTTGACGCCCGTTGCCAATTCCTACTTTATCCGACCGGTGCCGGCTCCTTATCATATCAGCCAGGGATTGCACGCATTTAACGCGGTTGATATGAGCACAGGAGTTTGCGGAAGTCCGATTTATGCCGCCGCCGGAGGATCGGTGCAAAAAGTGGGATATCATAGCGTAGGGGGCAATTATGTGCGCGTGCTTCATCCAAATGGCGTGGTAACATACTATGGACACATGTCGGGCTATACGGTGGCTCCCGGTCAGCGCGTTTTACAGGGGCAGATTCTTGGATATATCGGCCATACAGGATATACCATACCGTCAGGGTCCGGAGGTTGCCATCTGCACTTTGAGGTGCGCGGCGCCACGAATCCGTTCGCAAAATAGAATGCGTCGTCTTTTATGAACTATCCCGCGTACACGGGATAGTTTTTGTTATTGGACCTCTTTTATTCGGTAAGACAACGCTTCGGTAAAGTGATCGAATGAAATATGTTCGTGTCCTTCCAAATCTGCTATTGTTCTGGCTACTTTCAGAACGCGATGATATCCGCGGGCCGAAAGTCGCGCCGAATCCACATACTTTTTTGCCATCTGTTGTGAAGCGGCATCGAGCGCGCAGAACGAATCAAGCTCTTTGAGATTCATGTGAGCGTTTGTGCGGAAATCTTTGAATCGTTGATGTTGGATGCTTCTTGCTTTCAATACGCGATTCCGCACGGCAAAAATCTCTTGAGGATCAGGATTGGTTGCTGCAAGCTCTTTGTAGGTTACTTGCGGCACATGCACAAGTATGTCCATGCGATCCATAAGCGGCCCGGACAGTTTCCGGCGGTATTTGAGGATTGCTGTTTGGGGGCATTGGCAATCGCGTTCTGGGTCTTGATAAAATCCGCAAGGACATGGGTTTGCCGCCGCCACGAGCATAAAAGAAGCGGGAAACCGAATATGGTGGCGTGCTCGCAGAATCGTAATCTCGCCTTGTTCAATGGGTTCTCGCAAGGATTCCAGCGCATCGCGGTGATATTCGGGGAATTCGTCTAAGAATAAAACTCCTTGATGAGCAAGAGTAATTTCTCCTGGCCGGGGCGGATTGCCTCCGCCGATAATCGAGGATTCAGAAGATGTATGATGAGGATTTCGAAATGGCGGGCGCACAAGAAATGGCATATTCTCTGAAAGAAGTCCGGCGATACTCCATATTCGTGTTACCTGAAGAGATTGCTCAAACGAGAGCGCGGGTAGGATTTCAGAAAGTGCTTTTGCGAGCAGAGTTTTTCCCGTGCCCGGCGGCCCATAAAAGAAGATGTTATGACGGCCTGCCGCCGCTATTTCCAGAGCGCGTTTGGCGGAATGCTGCCCGCGAATAAGAGAAAAGGAGGGAAAGATTTCTTGCGTCAATTGCTCAATGGAAGGCGCCCGCGCGGGTTCAAGAGGGAATGCCTTGTGAAGATATCCTACCGCTTCTTTGAGGGTACGCACCGGAATAATCTGCAATGCGGCGTGCTGCTCGTCGTTTAGCAATGCAAACGCCGCCTCTTTCGCGTTTTCTGTGGGGACAAAGAGAGTCGAGATATGTTTCTTTTGGGCGAGTAATGCGAAGCCGAGAGTTCCTTTGACTGGACGAACTGCCCCATTCAGAGAAAGTTCTCCTACTGCGAGAAATTGTTGACTTGGGAATTTTGCTTGTCCTGAAGCCAAAAGAAATCCCAAGGCGATGGGAAGATCATACATGGTTCCCTCTTTTTTTATGTCAGCGGGCGCTAAATTAACCAGCGTTCTGATGGGTTGCGTGTGGGGAGATTTGAATCCGGAGCTTTTGAGGGCTGAACCAATGCGCTCGGCGCTTTCTTGCACGGATTTGTCGGCGAGCCCAATAATGGAAAAGGAACGCAATCCGTAGGTTACTTCGGTTTCTACGTGCACAATATGAGCGTCAATTCCCGAAAGCGCCGCAGAATACACAGAAGACAAGCCGCGTTTTTGCATATACATCAGTGTACGCAAAAACGTTCAAAGGGAACAATATTTCCGACAAAAAGTTTACAAAAATAAAAGAATAACTTTGAATTACGAAACCAGCACATACAAGGTTTAGAGAACGTTGGGAGCGCGACTGGCGCGAGCACCAGGAATTTTTCAGCAGAAAAATATCCGTGTTCTCAAAGCATTATATGTGCTGGTTTCGTAATTCAAAGAGAATAAAAGAAACGCCCGCGTTGCGGACATCTCTCTTACTCTGGGATTCTTTTTCGTTACTTTTGGCAATTCAAGCAGATACTTGCTTCAGGGGACGCTTCAAGACGCTCCCGAGAGATTGGTTGATTGCATTTCTCGCAGATGCCATACACGCCTTTGCTGATTTTTTCAAGCGCGGTTTGCACATCTTTCAGTTGAGTCTCAAGGGTAAATTCCGTTTCCAACTCCGTGGAGTATTCTTCCACTTGTCCTGCGGCTTCTTCCGGATCATTGCTTCCCTGCGTCATTTCAACAGGAAATTTAGTATCCCAGTCTCCCTTGAGCGAAGGGTCTTTGGTGGCAAAAGTTCCCAATTCTTGTTCCAAGCGATCCTTCTGCTTCTGAAGCGCCGCTTGCTGTTTGTCTAAAAATTCTTTGTTCATACGGAAAGGATTATTGTTCTAAGAGGGCATTCATAGTTGCCTGCACAGTTTCGTACGATGAAGCGATGATTAGATAGTTGCCTACTACCGCGTATACAATTCCGCTGTCGTTTAATGAAAATGTCTGAAAGCGGATTTCGTTGTTAAGGTATGCTTTGGAACGGAAAGAAGAGGCGTATCCGGTTCCTTTTGCCCCCCACAAGAACGAAAGATTTTGAGTATCGCGTTCGATTGTTTGCTCCCAATTGCGCATGGCGCGCAAGGTTTCGCCTTCATCTTTAATAGGAATGATGATCCCAAAACGAGTTCCTCTGGTAAATGTGTAGAGGAAATAGAATTCGTTGGAATCCCATTGGGCCTGCACGTCCGGGGGTACTACTGCGTTAAATGTGGTGAAGAATTCTTGCGCGCTTAATGTTGTGCGTTCCGGTTGTTTTTGGAAGAGCAAACGCAAAAACCCTGCGCCTTTTGCTTCAGCGGCAAACCGGGAGAGCGTTGTCTGAAGATCCGCGCGATTTTTGAATTGCAGGGCAACGGTTTGTTTGATGTGTAAGGTTTCCGTGAGCAGGGAAATAAAGTTGGATGTGGGGGTTGCTGTCGGAGATGAAGCAACAGACTGGCTTGGACTTGCCAGAGGGCTTTCCGCGGAAACCGGCGGAACGGAGTTAGTCGGCGAGGGAGTTGAAGATTCTTTCCCTATGAATGGGAGAAACCCAAGTGGAGGAAGCGGCAATCCTTTACCCTGAAGAGCCCAAAAACCCCAAAGAGCGCCCGTTACAAAGATAAATCCAAGAATAACAATAAGGAGCACACGGAGAAAATTTTTCTTAGACGAGGAAGATGTTTCGGTAATATCTCGGATGATTGTTTGCGCCGGCTGCGGAGCTGTGAATGTTTCTTTGAAGGATGATCTTTCAAGGGGTCGTGGAAACGTCTGGCGTTGTTGGGGTTGATATGGCGCTTGCGGTTTTGGCGGAATTCCAACTGGGTTTGGATCGGGCGGTTGCGGTTTAGTTTCGGGTATCCTTTGAGGAGTTGGAGATATCGGCGGCGCGGGAACAGGGGAAATAGACGCAGCTTTTGGGATTTGTGTTGGCATTGGCCGCTGTTGAGCATTTCCGGAAACTTGTTGAAGCTGGGTGTTCGATTCATTCTCGCGGATCCGCGTAATATCCTTTTCCATTGTGCGAATATCTTCTCTGCGCAATTGTTCAAGACGCTCGAGCTGTTTTGAGGGGGAAACTTGCGGGGGGGTAGGGGCTCGTCTTTGAGAAGGTATTGTTGGATTTTGTGCTTGTGTTGGCGGAGCATGCGGAGTTCGCAACGGTGGAGAAGCAGGAGGACTTGGAGGTTTTGGTAATGCTTCGCGATCCTCAATATCTTGAGGGAAGTGAGAAAGAGAAACAACCTTCTCTTGATACATATCTTGGGAAGCATCGGGAACGCGAGGAGTCCCTGCGGAATTTTGCCGAGCAATGGGAGGGGGTGTGGTTTGCTGATTGACGCGGGAAGTACCCGATTGTCGGGAAACGGAAGAAGGCGGGATGTTAACTACGGGAGTCCCCGATGGGGAAGCTGGCATTCTTGAAGGCGCGCTTGTCCGAGGCGATGGCGGTGTTGGTGGTTGAGGTGGAATGCCGGGAACAGTTTGTTTGTTTGACGACGTATTGGTTTGTTGAGGATTTTGATCGGTTGCCATATCTGCGAATGCTTTGTGAAAAGCGAATAAATAATATTATGCTTTCACCATTTTCCCACAAACTTTTTGGAAATACCAGAGATATCGGCGACTATGAATCTGAAGGCGTCTCCTTGAGCGCTTCTTTGAGAGACAAATTGATTCGTCCAAGCTCGTCAATTTCAATAATCTTAACTGGGACCACGTCTCCGATGTTGACTACATCTTGCACTTTATTCACTCGTTTGGCCGCGAGTTGCGAGATGTGGATAAGTCCTTCTTGTCCTCCGATATCAACAAACGCTCCAAATTCAAGAATTCGTTTTACGGTTCCCTTGACGATTTCTCCCACCTGAAATTCTCTCGTGAGATTGTGGATCCATTCAATCGCTTTTTGGCCGTTGTCTTTGTCTTGCGCCGTAACGAAGATTTGCCCCGATTCTTCAATATCAATTTCAACGTCGTATTCCTCGGTAATTTTGTTGATTGTTTTTCCTCCCGACCCAATAACCAAGCCGATTTTTTCCGGATTGATTTGAATCGTGAAAATTTTTGGAGCCCATTGGGAAAGTTGCGGCCGGGGTTCGGCGATCTTTTTGGTAATAACCTCGTCAATGATATGATGCCGGACGCGTTTGGCTTCAGTCAGAGTCTCTTTGAAAATTTGTTCGGTAATTCCCAGAAGTTTTACATCCAATTGAATGGCGGTGATGCCTTCTTTCGTGCCCGCAATTTTGAAGTCCATATCTCCGTGATGGTCTTCGGGGCCTTGAATATCCGTGAGGAGTTTGTATGCTGTTCCATCTTCCGACATCATCAATCCCATGGAAATGCCCGCAACCGGGCGTTTAATGGGCACGCCTGCGTCCATAAGCGCGATCGTGGATGAACATACCGAAGCCATGGAAGTTGATCCATTGGAAGATACCACTTCCGTTACGATACGAATAGTGTAGGGGAACTGATCCGGGTCTGGAACTACCGGGAATAATGCTTTTTCCGCCAGCATGCCGTGTCCGATTTCTCGTCTGCCGGGCCCGCGAAGCGGCTTTACTTCTCCCGGGGCATACGGAGGAAAATTATAATGATGCATGAATCGTTTCTTGCCGATAAATTCCATTCCTTCCAAAAGCCGCTGGTCTCCGGGAGCTCCAAGAGTCAGCATGGAAAGAGTTTTTGTTTGTCCGCGGGAGAATAATCCGGAACCATGCGTGCGCGGCAAAAGCCCCGCTTCACATGCCAAAGGACGAATTTCATTAAGTTTGCGGCCGTCCACGCGTTCTTCTCGCGCCAGAGCTCCCTGATGCACCGCGCGATCGGTTTCATCTTCAAAGATATCTTTGACTAAATTGAGCTGCAGGCCATCGGGATGTCTCTCTTGAAGATGGGTTTCGAGCTCTTTTCTAAGGGCATCCACCGCTTCCATGCGAGCATGCTTATCTCCTTGGAACAATGCATTCTGGAGTTTGTCGCCCAGCCATTCTCGGATTTCGCTTTGCAGTTGTTCTTTGGTTTCCTTGAGTCCGTTTTGGAATTCAACTTTTTGGGGTTTGCGTTCTTTGATCAATTGCTCTTGGAATTCGATGAGCTGAAGCAAAAATGGCTTGGCAAACGCAAGCGCTTCCTCATAGACGTTGTCTGGAGTTTCATCGCTTTCAGCTTCAATCATGTTAAAGAGTAAATCATTTCCTTTTTTCACTGCGGCCAACACGAAATCAAGATCGCTTTCGGCGCGTTCCTGATAGGTCGGGTTGAGGATAAGTTTGCCGTTGAGTCTTCCGATGCGAACGACACCGAGCGGCCCTCCCCACGGGATACCAGAAAGAGATAACGCGATGGAAGCTCCTAGGAGTCCTGCGGTATCTGGATCATGACTGCCATCCCAAGACAAACAGGTGGCAATCACCTGCACTTCTTTTTTGAATCCTTTGGGGAAAAGCGGCCGAATTGCGCGGTCAATAAGGCGGGCGGTAATGATTGCTTCGTCTGAAGGGCGTCCTTCACGGCGCATATAGCGAGAGCCCAAAATTTTTCCGGCGGCGTAAAAACGCTCTTCATAATCTACGGTGAGCGGGAAAAATCCTTGATTTGCTATCTCTTGCTTCGACATGACTGCCGTTACCAGCGTAACCGTTTCTCCTGATTGAATTACACAGCTTCCATCGGCTTGTTCTGCCCATGTATCGAGAGTAATCGCTATTTCTCTGTCTCCGAGTTTGATAATCTTGTTCATTCAGTGAGTGAAAGCGAATACACGAATAGACACGAATAATACCAAGAAAATCATGCTCTTCTTCGCATCATTTGTGTGGATTCGTGTATGCGTTTCTGAAAAAGTTATTTACCTATATTGATCGGCCATTTTGACTTTTTTAATAAATACTTGTCGTTTTCTCCGTCCAAATCTTCAAATTCATCGGCAACTTCTCGAAGGCGCGAGGAGGTGGATTTTCCGAAGGCGAGCACTTCTACGCGTTTGCCGTGGTTCTGGAGATATTCCACTAACGGCACATAATCGCCGTCTCCGGAAACAAGGACTACCGTATCCACCATATCTGCGGTTTTAATGGCGTCCACCGCGATGCCCACATCCCAGTCAGCTTTTTTCAATCCTCCGTAGTATTCTTGCAAGTCTTTGATGCGTGTCTCGATTCCGAGATTGACAAGAGCGTCGAAAAAAGGTTTTTCTTCGCCTGTTTTGGTGCGCACCACATAAGCGAATGAGCGAATGAGCCGACGGCCGGAAATTGCGGCACGCAAAATCTCCCGAAAGTTCACTCTCGCCTGATGAATGTTTTTTGCCGAATGATAGAGGTTCTGCACGTCTATAAACACCGAGACGCGCTGATCTTTATGCTTGGAAGTCATGGAGGAGCTCAAATGCCAAGAGCAAGCCCTTAATGCTGGCGTTTGCTATTTTTTCAATCCTACTTTTTTGATGAGCTTGTTATATCGAGCTTCATCTTCTCTCTTGAGATGCGCAAGAAGTTGTCTGCGTTTTGCCACCATTTTGAGAAGTCCGCGCTTGGAGTGAAAATCATGGGAATGTTTCTTCAAATGCGAAAGAAGCGTGTCAATCTGTTCAGAAAGCAGAGCTACCTGCACTTCAGGGGAGCCAGTATCTGAATCATGCACTCGATATTGCCCGATAAGTTTTTCTTTATCCTTTGGGGTAATCATTAGTTACAGTATAGCTGAAAACCAAAAAAAAGCAAGAGGGGCATCGAATAAGGCAAGGTTTGGCTTTGAAATGAGTTTGGGAACTTTGAATTACGAAACCAGTACATTATGAGGTTTGGAGAACACGGATATTTTTCTGCTGAAAAATTCCTGATGCCCCCTCCCACCTCGCGGTGAGGGGCTCGCGCCAGTCGCGCTCCCAACGTTCTCAAAACCTCATAATGTACTGGTTTCGTAATTCAAAGTTGGAAAACAAAAGGCTTCCATGGCTGGAAGCCTTGCGATGAGAAGCGCATTTAGCAGGCATCTTCGGAAGAATCGTCTTGGTATCGAGGCGGGAGATGCCTAGACTTATTTGTGAGCCGTTCGTCTCCCCATGTGTATGGGTGGTCGATATAATTTTTGAACTCCTTTTCTTCGCTGCAGATTCGGCAAACGCCCTTGCTTTGCGGCCCTTCTGCGGGTTGTATGATCCAGTAGTGTGTACAGAGAGGAGTTCGTTGTTTATCAAATGGACTGTCAGACATGGGTTGCCCCCTTATGAAAACAATAGAGCGTTTCCGCCTTGAGTATACTTGGTTTTCTGAAAAAGTCCAGATGATGACTTTGAATTACGCAAGCAATTGCGTAATTCAAAGTTTGTAAATAAAATGTCAGTTCTTTTTGGCAGTATTCTTAACGCTATTCTTTTGAAAAATGCCTATTCTTCAAAAATTTAGTAAAATCATACATCTCCGTTTGGTAGAGTTCAAGTTTTTGTTTTTGTTCTTCGGGAGTAAGTATAGCCGCCATCTTCGCGCCGAAACTCTGAACACGAAAACCGCCAAATGCGCCAACTCCGTCAAAAACAAGTCGCGCATCAAATGGAGTTTGTCGTTCTTTGTAAAATTCTTCAAGAAATCTCATCATTTTCTGTTGTTGTTTAAAATTCTCAACAGTCCACTCCCGTTTCTTTTCCTCACTGTACTCCCAACCCTCTGGTTCAGGAGCATAAACTTCAACCCACGGATACGGCAAGCCGTGTTGGTCTTCTCCTTCTTGGGCCATATGACCTTCACAAGAGCCACTCGTAGTAAATTCGTGAATCAAAAAAGCGGCAACGGGCTCTTTAATTTTTTCGTCAATTCCCTTGCCAAGTTGGTCGGCAATTTCATTTACTTCTGCCATCTTTTGTTCCCACGCAATTTGCTTTTCCGCTTGCGCGAGGCGGTTCAGAGTTGAAATTTGGTTTTCTGGATTCATTATGATTAAAAAATTTTCTTCCTCCATAACGCGAAACCGCCAATTCGTTTTTGCCCTGCGGAGCAGTCAATTCCGACCAAGTTCTGTATTGGTATAGTATTCTAAAGATAGTCCGAACGCATTTCGCCGCCTGCGGCGGCAAGGAAGCCCCTCGCGCGAAAATCAGGAAAGGCGGCGGAACCGCACGAATGGCAATTTGAAGTTTTTCTTTGTCGGCAAATGCTCTTTGATAAAATAATGCTGATATACATTTTTGTTACAGCAAAATTGGGAGCCGAAGGGCACTAAAATTAAGGAATTATTTGGTATTGTCCAACTTTGATTTCAAATCCGTTCCAAAGTTTTGTTTTGAATTTAGAACCTACTTGCAAGCCAGGCAATGTTGTTTCAGTTTCTGAATTTCCATCTTCTCTAAATACAAAATAATTGTTTTCAAATGTTATTTTAGTGGGTAGAATGTTGCGAGAAACAGTATCTCCTGATTGCGTTGTTTCTCCTACTAGGGTTATTATTTTTGTTGGTCTAACTGTATATTTGAAATCTAGTGAAACGTTTTTACCTTTCTCTACTCCTACTGAAGTCCAATCAAAATTAGATGAACCACCCGTTTCAACAATCTTGTCAATTCTAATAACTGCTACATCGTTTGGTACGCTAACTAGTTGCTCTCCCTCATAGTAATTTCTAGATTTATCCAATGATAACGATATAACACTAGCTTCAAATTCTATGTAAGGCGACAAAGCCATTTGTGGCTCTGGCTTTCCTAAATTTCCTTGGGATGTTGGTGTGGGGGTGGGACTTGGAGTTGGTGAAGGAATAGGCGCGGGTGAAAGTGTTCGTTGATTCAGAATAAAATAACCCGCTATGCCAGCAAGTATAACTATCCCAATAATCACTATGATATTTACAAAACCTTTTTGATCGTTCATATTTGTATATTTAGTACTTAATAATTTTCGACTTCTATGATTAAAAAATTTCCTTTTCCCAAACTTGAATACACATTAGTCGCCGAGCGAAGCGAACCAAAACCGCTTGCTATTCCCTTTCTGGTGCCCTTTGTTTGAAAATGCGCGAACCCACTTTGAGCGGAAACTGAACGGTGTTTCTTAAAATCATTGTATCAAAAATTTCTGAAAATAACTAATCACGAAATGCCTCCGCGCCCCGCCTTTGGCGGGGCTACGCCTCAACAAAATTTTCTTCTCCAATTTTCGGATTTCGCGCGTTCCCCACAAGAAAATCAAATAAGGAAGAAGAAGATTTTGTTTTGGCGTTCTGCCCTCTATCGGGCAGGCGGAGGCGGTCTGACGCTCGTGGGCAAAAAGTTTCCCTCCCACTAAAACCCCCTTCCACTTTTTACCCGCTCGCCAAAAATGCGTGGCCGGGCTTTACAAAACAACTCAAGAGTGATAAGGTGATGTATCCTTGAGATGGTCTCAGTGTGTGCTCTTTAACAACCAAAACCTTAGAGCTACGCATACTTTTAACGAAGTAGTGGCTCGGCAAAGGAGGTCAAAATGACCGACACTAACATACTGATCCGAGATGCTCGCGAAGACGACTTCGAATGGGTCGAGAACCTAATGCAGAACGCTCTTGAAGCGTATTACGGTGGCGATCACCGCGCTCACGCAAGGCGCATCTTTGATGTACACATTAGTGGTGGCGTTGATCGTCTTGGTTTCTTCTCTTTCGAGCAACGCATGTTCATCGCAGAAGTGGACGGCGAATGCGCGGGAATGATACACGTGGTTGGCAAACGCCAATCAACATACAAGATCAGCCCGCTCATCGTGGCACCTGAATTTCAAGGTAGCTATGGTCTTGGTAGTCGCCTCCTCTCGCACGCTGAAAGCTATGCGAGAGGACAGCAAGCCAGACAGCTCTACTGCACCGTGGCCGAGCAAAATGTTGTTGCACTCCAGTTCTTCCTCCGCAAAGGTTTTATCAGGGCCGGAAGCTCCGACAGTCACTACAAAACTGGCGTGACGGAAACCATGCTCTACAAACCTTTGTACGGAGCGAGCAAAATCATGTCGCTCGATCAGCTTCATGTCTCGGTGTTGCCCCTCGATGAGAGCAATGAAGAGATGAAAGAGCAGGTTGGGCGAATACTCCTCGAAAATCTGCGGGATTCGTTCGAGGGCATTACGGATGATTGGGTGCGTGGACTTTTCGACGGTTACAGCCGCAGAAGCACGCTCGACATCAACACCAAGTACAAGCTCATCTATGTTGCGACCGACAGCACGGGCAGGGTCATCGGCGTGGCCGGAGCGACACCAAAGAAAGGAAGCTCTATCAAAGTGATGCCGTTCATCGCAACTAATCCGGTTGCGTTTGAGGCATTGCTGATAGACATTCCGCACCAGTTGGTGCCATACGGGCACAAGTTGTACATCCACATCAATCCGACCGCGGACGAGGTCATCTCGCTTCAGCGGCTGGGTTGGAAATTGGACGCGGCCATGCCTGCTGGCTATCACCCGAACGTCGTCACGCAACAGTGGAGCTTGGACATAGGAGAAACGACCATGAGAACAATGAGAATCAAACGAAGGTTCTACGACTTGATTCAGTCAGGGAAAAAGACCCTCGAAGTGCGTGTTGGCTACGATTCGATCAATCGTATCCAAGTCGGTGAACGTATCCGCCTCGTGACCCACACCGGAAATTTCGAAGTGAAGGTCAGCGATATCAGACGATATCAGACTTTCAAAGAGATGATTGGTGTGGAGCCATGGGAACGGATCGCTCCCGACTCGAGGTCACGCGACGAAGTGCTTGCCTTGTTTAAGCAGATTTACCCTGCGGACAAGGAGAAGCTCGGCGTTGTTGTACTCGAGTTCGCTCAGATCGGGAAGTAATTAAACTTTCCTCAAAGCCCAGTTGGCGTATGCCAACTGGGCTTCTTTATTTCACCAACGATAACTTTATACCAATAACCCCGTATTTTTCTTGTTCTTCTTTTGAATAAATTTTTTCAATTTCCATAAGTAGTACTTCTTTTGAAGAACTACCGAAGTATCCTGAAGGAAAATCAGAGAAAAGATTTTCAAAGTTAGAGTATCGGTACAATGCTTCCACATTAGCAATAATTTTCCTTGACGGGTTATCGATACAAGTAAATTCAATTTGGTCGTCAATATTTATCTTTCGGCGTTTTTCATCGAAGAGGCGAGATTCAATAATTTTCACGCCGGCCGCAACTTTTTCAAAAGGATTGGCGCTCAACCTCATTTGGTGGATAACCATAAATTTATTTGCTTATTCCCACTGGTGTTGCGTTAAACTTTTTTACACTCCGATACAATGCTCTAGATAAGCCACGATTTGAGCAAAGGTGCCCTTTTCGACTTGAAATCAAGTCACGAGCATCACATCAAAAAACGATAATGAAAGCGAAATTATTTTTGATGATTTTACCTTAACGCAACACCAGTGGCTTATTCCTTATTATTTATGTTTGTATGATAGCATGGCAACGCGGAGTTTTCAATGTTTTGTAAAGCCCAGCCATGTATTTTCGGCGAGCGGGCAAAAAGTGGAATGGGGCATGGGGGGAGGGAAACTTTTTGCCCGCGAGCGTCAGACTGCCTCCGCCTGCCCGTCAGGGCAGAACGCCGAAACAAAATTTTCTTCTTCCTTATTTGATTTTTTTGGGGGCGCGCGAAATCTGAAAATTGGAGAAGAAAATTTTATTGAGGCGTAGCCCCGCTTGTGGCGGGGCGCGGAGGCGTTACGTTCCAATTTTTTGCGCAAAATATCCCGCTTCGCGGGATTGAGGCGATTTTTCATTCCCTCGCCGAATATAAGCCACGCCAAAATATAAAATTATGAACACACTGCCACAACCAACAAAATATTTTCTCTACATTCGCAAAAGCACCGATGAGGAAGACCGCCAAGTTTTAAGTTTGGAAGCGCAACTTGCGGAATTGAAAGAATACGCGGAAAAAGAAAGTTTAGAAATTATAGAAACATTTATTGAAAAGAAAACCGCCAAAGTTCCGGGAAGAGAGATTTTCAATTCCATGCTCAATAAAATTGATGGCGGTCTTCCTCATCTCATCGGGATTTTGGCGTGGCATCCGGACAGATTGTCCAGAAATTCCGTTGACGGCGGGCGTTTGATATATCTTTTGGACAC
>MHTV01000041.1 GCA_001823215.1 Candidatus Wildermuthbacteria bacterium RIFCSPHIGHO2_02_FULL_45_25
CAGGCATCCGGTTTTAGGACAACTCCAGAAAGAATTGATCAGGTGCGAGATTGTTTGGGCGCATATTTTCAGGAAAATAAATAAGGAAAATTCAAAAGGTAAGCAAAGGAACCAAAAGGAAAAGGAAGAAAAAGGAAAGGGCACCTTGTGCTTAGCTAAACTAAGCACAGGGTGCCCACTTAATAAAAGAGAAAATATGAGAAATGTCGTATTCGCACCAGGAAATTTTTACCATGTATATAATCGTGGAGTAGATAGAAGGCAAATTTTTCTTGAGGATAACGACCGATGGAGATTTCTTCAGGGTCTTTGTTTATTTAACAATGAAGAAATAACCGGCAATATCCTTTGGCAACTGGAGCGTAATCGTGGGGATGTGACTCTCGGCGTATTAAAAGAGTTTATCTCAACTTCTCCTGAAAATCGTAATCCTCTTGTTCGCATCCTTGCTTACTGTTTGATGCCAAATCATTACCATTTTTTAGTAGAGGAAATCCGGAAAGATGGAATTTCAAAATTCATGCAGCGTTTTGGTGGAGGGTACACCAGATATTTTAATAATCGGTATGATCGTTCGGGAAGTCTTTTTCAGGGAACGTTTAAGGCATGTCTTGTGGATAACGAAGCGTATCTTCAATATCTTGTTGTGTATCTGCATGTTATGAACCCAGGACAACTTATGTATCCAAATATAAAACAAGAAGGCGTAAAAGATACGGAGGAACTGATTAGTTTCGTTGATAGTTTTCCATGGAGTACCCATCAAGAGTATATGGAGAAACGGCACTCGATTATTATAGACAAAGGGATATTGGGAGAAAGTATATGGGATAGTTCGACCTACCGCAATCTGATTAAGGCGGTATTGGACGAGAAACGGTATGAAGAAATTAGCCACTTAATGATCGAAGATGAGAAAATAGGATGAAAAAAGGGTGGGATAGGGATTTCATTAGGGGGCACGTTGTGCTTGGCTAAACTAAGCACAACGTGCCCATGGCGTATGAGCATTAAAATGAGTATTTTTAAGATGAGTGAAAAGGAATATGAGTGAAAAGGTTTATTACGCAATGAAGGTTCATAGCACAATCAAGTTGCTCAAAAAAATCCCAAAGGGGAAAGTTGCTACCTATAAAGAGATGGCACGGGTGTGCGGGACGTCGCCCCGCGCCATTGGGCGAATTATGGCGAGCAATAAAGACCCAATGGGATGCCCCTGTTATAAAGTGGTTGCTGTAGATGGGAAATTATGCGGATATAGCGGAATGGGCGGATTGCAACGCAAACAGAAATTGTTAGAGAAAGAAGGTATTGTACTTGAACAAGGAAAAGTCCCCAAGAGATATTTTTACACTTTTCCTGTTTAGTGATTGTGGATTGTTGAAAAAGAAAGAGGGTGTATAATGAATAAATCAATAAAAGAGTGAACGAATTCTTTTTGCAAATGCAAAAAGAATTCACGATCCGTTTTAAGAATTTGAATTATGAATCATCTCAAACCCCTTCTCTTTGGTCTGGTCATCGGCTTAACGCTCGCTGCAGGTCTCACCGCCTACGCGACATGGAGTCCTCCGACAGAGCTTCCTCCCGGTTGCACAGCAGGAAGCCCCGGATGCGATCCTCCCTTGACGGGCAACGGCACCAAGGAATACCTTCCTTTTTACGCAAGCCCAGGCACACTTGCTGATTCTCCCTTGTCTCGAGGGTTTGATACTTCAGGTGCTCTCGTAGGATTGATCACCGACCCTGGCATGGGATTGGTGGTGGACGGAGGATTGGCGGTAGGCGGAGCGTTAAGTACAGAGAGTTCTCTTTGGATTGGGTCCTTAGCTATTGATGCCTTACCAACACAAAAAATAGGATATGGCAAGCTGTATGTTAGCCAAGACGATAATAGTCTTTACTATTTAAGTGGGGCAGGAGATTTAACGAATCTTTCGGCAACGGATACTTCAACGATTATTAACGAAATATATATTTCAAGCGAAACAGGAGACGCGGCTGCTCGGTTTGAGTTAAAGAATGTGATGGGTATTCCGAGCTATGTAGACCAAGTAGTAACATTTTCAACGCCAGGAGTATATACATGGCAGGTTCCTGCCGAGGTGACTTCAATTCAAGCGGACATTCGTGGGGCACAGGGAGTTTCACGGGATGGAGTTTCTGGAGGTAAAGGAGGTCGCATACAAGCTACGGTTCCTGTGACACAGTATGAAAATCTGAAAATTTATGTAGGTGGAATAGGTCCCGTTTATAATGCCTCTGATATTCGAAGAGGCGGAGACGCTTTGGATAAAAGAATTATTGTAGCAGGAGGGGGTGGTTTTGCCGGTGGGCCATCTTACTATTGTGGGGATCAGTGTCCTGAAAATCCCACTGCTTTAGGAGGTGCGGGTGGTGGCGGTGGGCAAAATGGATTACCAGGGAGTAATGGAGAGTGGATATGGGCAGGAGGAGAAGGGCCAAGTGGTTATGGGTTTGGAGGTGGCGGTGCGACACAAGATTCAGGAGGTGCTACAAATCAGGTGTTTGGTACATCAGGGACATTCGGCTTAGGTGGTAATGGCGGCAGACTCAATCCCTATCCGCAGATGGGTGTTGGCGGTAGGGGTGGAGATGGATGGTATGGTGGCGGTGGTGGCGGTGGAGGTGACAATGCCGGAGGTGGTGGAGGTGGTGGCGGTTCAAGCTATGCGAGTTCGGGGATTTCAAATGTTCAATATGCTTCAGGATATCAATCAGGGACCGGGCGAGTAATTATTACCTACAAAGTACCAGGAGGAGCAGTGACAGGAGATGTGAACTGGACTATTGGAGGATATCGAGGCGATGGAAGTTTTCGAGTTTCCAGAGCAACTGCGCTTGGCACAGAAGACAAGATTCTTATTGAAGACATTGGCATGAAAGTGAAGAGTGGTATTGGCGGCGGCTCCGTTGGCGCGTTAGACATCGCCGAGCTCTTTCCGTCCACGGAGGGAGTGTTTTCAGGCGAACTCATCGAGGCAACAGAGGAAGGGAAGGTAGGCAAAACCCACACGGCGTATTCCAACGCCATCTTAGGAGTAGTATCCACGAATCCAGCACAAGTAATTGAAGGAGATGAGCTTGTGTTCACCAATCAACAATACGAACATAATCCATTAAAGCCAGCAGTAGCATTAGCAGGCCATGTGCCGGTAAAGGTAACAGATGAGAATGGGAAGATAGAGATAGGAGATCCGATTACTTCATCTTCTATGCCCGGAGTAGGCATGAAAGCAACGAAGGCAGGAAGAGTAGTTGGAATTGCATTAGAATCGTACGACAAGGAAGAACAAGGAACCATTCTCATGTTTGTGAATCCTCATTGGTATGGAGGAGATGCGCCTTCCCTTCTTGATTCAGTTGTTTCCGGATTAAAAGACAAGGTGGTGCAGGCAAGAGAAGTGGTGGCTGATGTGATTCGAGGTGAAAAAGGACAATTCAAGCAAGGAGTGGAACTTCAAGATCAGGAAACAGGAGAATGGTATTGCATGCAGATGAAGAAGGGCGAGCTTGTTTCAACTGCGGGAGAGTGTGAATAAAAAGCTGACCGTGACATCAAGCAACATACTATGACAGATCCAGAATATCAGCCAATTCAACCAAAAGAAAAAGACCCGTATCGGGAAGCGGCGCGCGAAAGAGAGACTCCGGAAGTTGAAAGTCCGGAATTAGCCGTGGAAACAGAATCTTCCAGAGAGCAATTAGAACAACGGGCAAAAGAGGAGCTTTCGGAAGATCAGAAACAGCGGGCGGTAGCTGAAGCCGGCCATATTCAAAGAATGCCGGCAGATGACGCCAAGCAATCTTTGCCTGCGAAAGTTCAACGGTTGCTTCTGTTTGCAAAAAAGCACGGCGTTCTTTCTGCCATTAAAGCAGCGCAAGAAACCGGCGACGCGGCTCTTTTGGACGGATTGCATGACGCGATTGCTAGTGGAAGAAATGATAAAGTTTCTTAAATATTTTGGCGCTGCACGGGTATGAATCACCACATAAAATTCTGCTGAATTTTTGTTCTTACTCGCGCCAGTCGCGCTCCGTGCGTGATTCATACCCGTGCAGCGCCAAAATATTTCATCATTACAGCGAATTTTAATCTTTCCCGTGGTTATTCTTGCTTCCATTTTTCTTATTGTACTTGGCATCTCGCTTGTTATTTTTCTATTTCTTTTTGCGAAAGAACGAGCCAAACAGCGAATTTTAGGGAGCTTTGATATGGCTCTTTTTTTGGTGCTCATGCCAAAATACGAGATTGACAAAGAAGGACTTATGCAAAAACAGGAGAAAGAGTTGATCGGCCACATGGAGCAGGTCTACGCGAATTTTTTGTATTTGCATTCCCCCGGCTGGTGGAAACAACTGCTGGCCGGCAAGTCGCGGGTGGCTTTTGAGATCGCTTCTCAAACCGGCGGCTCTGATATTGAGTTTTATGTCGCGGTTCCCAAATACATGGAATCGTCTTTTGAGAATTACATTCAGGGTATTTATCCGCGCGCGGTGGTGGAACCCGTTCCCAACGATTACACGATTTTTGAACCTGAAAGTTTTACCACAGGGGCGATTGTAAAACTTTCCGAGCCCTCGATCCTTCCTCTTCAGACATATCGCAATCTGGAAAAGGATCCCTTGGCTTCGATAACCAATTCCTTAGGGCAAATAGCGCAAGATGAGGGAGCCGCTGTTCAAATAATCATTAGCCCTATTTCCCAATCAAAATGGCAGGATTTTGGCGATAAAATGTTATCAAATATTCGGGAGGGAAAATCTCTTAAGAACGCAATAAGCGAGGAAACGCGTTCTTTGGCAGAGCGTATTCTGCTTGGAATCATTGGAGGGATTACGCAATCTGGCAAGAAAAAAGAAGATGAACAAAAAGAGGAAGAGCAACATCGCCAGAAATTGCAGGAGATGAAAATAGATCAGCGTATGACGGAAGCTATCCAGTCGAAGCTTCAAAAGCAGGCATTTGAAACCAATATCCGGCTGGTTGCTTCTGCGAAGACACAACAAAGAGCCGATGAAATCTTGGGACATTTGGCAGGCGTATTTTCGCAGTTTGGTTTGTCGTCTCTCAATAGCTTGGAAGTCGTTACGGTAAAGAAAAACCGCTTAAAAGATTTAATTTTCAATTACAGTTTTCGGGTATTTGTTCCATCGCATAAAAATGTATTGAATATCGAAGAATTGACGAGCATCTATCATTTTCCCACGCGATATATCGAAACTCCATATATCAAGTCCGCGACAAGTTCTTCGTTTGCTCCTCCTCCTGCCGAGTTGCCTTTGGCTGGCAAGGGGTTAAATACGATTGGAAAAGTGCATTTTCGCGGAGAAGATAAACAAGTATCTTTTGGTACGCGCAACGATCGCCGAAGGCATTTTTATGTGATCGGGCAAACAGGTACGGGAAAATCAAGTCTCTTGCAGGAGATGATCCGACAGGATATTCAAAACGGCGAAGGCGTCGCGGTGGTGGATCCCCACGGAGAATTGGTGGAAGCGACGCTTTCGATTATTCCTCCCGAGCGCATGAAAGATGTGGTGCTTTTTGAACCGTTTGATACCGATCGCCCCATGGGATTGAATATGCTGGAATACGAAACGCCAGAACAAAAAGACTTTGCCGTGCAGGAAATGATTGCGATCTTCCAGAAACTATTTCCGCCAGAAGTCATTGGCCCGATGTTCGAGCATTATATGAGAAACGCGATGCTGGCTCTCATGGCAGACCAGAATAATCTTGGCACGCTGGTGGAAATTCCCCGAATGTTTACGGACGACGAGTTCATGTCAAAGCAAATTGCGATGGTGCAAGATCCCATTGTGAGAAGTTTCTGGCTCCGGGAGTGGAAACAGACGACCGGCGGAACCAAGTCGGAAATGCTGGGGTATGTGGTGTCCAAGATCGGCAGGTTTATCGAAAATGAAATGCTACGCAACATTATCGGACAGCAACATTCCGCGTTTGATTTGGCCGATATCATGAACGGCCGCAAGATTTTCCTGGCGAACCTTTCCAAGGGACGTACGGGCGAAGTGAACAGCGCGCTGTTGGGATTGATTTTGGTTTCCAAAATCCAGATGGCGGCGATGAAACGCGCCGCTATTGCCGAAGATCAGAGAAGCGACTTTTATCTGTATATAGATGAATTTCAGAATTTTACGACAGACAGCATTGCCACGATTCTTTCTGAAGCGCGCAAATATCGCCTGAATTTAATCATGGCGCACCAATATATTCCCCAACTTACTAATGAAATTAAAGACGCGGTGCTGGGCAACGTGGGGAGTATGGGGGTGTTTCGCGTGGGAGCGGACGACGCGGAATTTTTAGAGAAACAATTCCGGCCGGAATTTTCCCGTTTTGATCTGGTGAACTTGCCGAACTTCCATCTCATTGCTAAAATAATGATAGACAACAAAGTGTATCGGCCTTTTCAGATGCAGACGATTGTTCCCGTAAAAGGAAATATGGAACAAGTGGAATCATTGAAACAGCAATCAAAAACACGCTTTGGCCGAAGGCGCGAGATGGTCGAAGAAGAAATAGCAAGTCGCATGAAATTTTAATACTATGGCAGGCAAGAATAAAGAAGAATCACCTGAAGGTGGCGATGAGAGCGAACAAGCCGGGCGAAGTTTAGATAATCTAAAGGACTTAAAAAAAGCATGGGAAGAGGAAGAAGAAGGTTCTCAAGAGACTAATAATGCGTCTTCAGGAAAACAAAAGAAGAGAAAGCGCTCGGAGAATCCAGAAGAAGCCCAAGCAAGAAGAGAGGGAACTGCGCAAGTTGTTCCAGGAGAAGGCGAAGATTCTCAACAAGAACGAAATGCGAGAGGAAGTAACAAAAATGAAACTATGGCAAATTCACAACAACAAGCACCGGAAGCGGGAGGTAACGCATCAAAAAGAGAAGCGCCGCTTTCAGAAGAGCGAGTTCAAAATTTGGCGAACGAATTAAAAGCTGCTCGTCAAGTACGGGAAGCAAATCCCGAAGGCGGTGATGCTTTTTTCGAAATTTCCGGAAAGATTGCTGGATTATCCAAAGAGGATGTGGAGCGAGTTCAAAAGGTGGCTGGCGAATGGACTGCTCCTGAAGATCGGCCAGGTGGAAGTCGTTATGAGGCAAGTCAAAGAAAACCAAATCGTCCGGGAACCGGCAAGCCGCCGGAACCAGAGGCCTCTGCAAGAGGAACTGAACCTGAACCATTTACTCCGGAAATTGTACAGTTGGAAAGCGATAAAGCCCGTGCGAAAGAAGAGCGGACGGAATTTGAAACTGAATTTAAACGGATTGCGAAAGAAGTTGGCAATGAAACGGGATTGGAAGTTCCGGACGCTACCATTAAGGCGGTTATCAATATGTTGGAAGACCGGATGATGAAAGTTTTTTTTGATGAGGGACTCAAATGGGTAAAGGCAAATAAAGAGCAGTTTCCGCAATTGAAAAATGTGAGCGAAAGTGATATTGACGCATTTACGAATAAGCGGGTTTTTGAACTTTTGCGAGGAAATGATGAATTTCGGGAGACGCTTGCCCAAAACGAACGCTGGCAAAAAGATAACGAACTCAAAAAAACAATGGGTCGTGTTGAATATGGAAATGGCAAAAATTTGCCCGAACACGTCAAAGTGATTTTGTTTAAGGAAATCTACGACGCGGAGTTCGAAGGAAAGGATGAAGTGCTCCAATCGCTTTGGTCAGCGATTCATGGAGAGAGTTTTGATGGAGTTATGTCGAGAGAGATTGGTTCTGAAGAGCAATATCTTGAATCACACCGTGAAGTGGCAATTCGGGATGAACGAAATAGAGAACGGCAAGAGGTATATGATTCAAGGACAAGTAAGGTAAGAGATGAATGGATTGCAAAGGAAATGACACGAGGCGTAGCAAGGAGCGAAGCAGAGCGGATGTTTGGTCGTCTGCATCTGTCCGAAAAAAACCGGTTAGCAAAAGCAAACTTCAATAAAAGAGCTGATGAGCTTTCTGTTCGACTTTCTCCTGATGAACTTATGATCTTGGCTCAAAATGGATATGATATTGATGCAACAAGCTTATCAAAGAATAAACCTCCAAGAAAATTCTTCGGGCAGAGGATACAAATTGGGTGGAAGACAGAGAGAGGGATTATGCTTGTGAAAGCTGATGGAACAGAGCAATTTCAAAATCCCGA
>MHTV01000042.1 GCA_001823215.1 Candidatus Wildermuthbacteria bacterium RIFCSPHIGHO2_02_FULL_45_25
CCAAATATAGTGGAGCCGTGTTCGACCGATCAAAAAAACAAGCAAAGCCATTATCGTAGAGGTGGTGCCAATCAGAAACCCTGACAACGCGAAAGCATTAATCTCAATCAGAAAAGAATAAATTGTATCCATGGTATCCCTATAAATTCATCATACAAATTCCCACCAAGAATACAATATGCTTAGAGAATTTGATAAAATACTTTAGAAAATAAAGAAAACGCCTGGCTTAATTCTGTAAAGTATTTGTCGGAACTGATTGAGCAGGGGAAAAGCGTGTGATACATTAAAAATATGAAAAAGAATCTCAAGGTCATTCTTCCCCTGTTTGTGTTAACCATTGTGAGTATCGGAATCGGCGCTTGGCTGATTTTGAATAATCCTTTTCAAGGCAACATCGCTCAATATTCCCCAACCCCTATCGCTTCAGCTTCGAGCCCCTCACCCTCGCCTACTCTGGAAAATCCATATACAAACTGGAATCCGCCGAGCGATTGGCAAACCTATCGGAATGAAAATCTAGGATGGACCCTCCGTTATCCTCCAACTTGGGAAATTCTTACAAATTTCGAAAATACTCATTTTAGCTATTCTTTCCGAGACAAACAATGGGAAGGATCTATGGAGTGGCCCGGGCTTGTTATTTCTACAATTGATGCAGCAAAAGAATTTCGAGATATGCCATTTCTTTCATATTTTCTTTCCTCTTCTCAATCTGGCATAAGCCGAATAATAGTTACTCTTGTAAACACACAACTATTTACAAGCTGTGCGTTTTATTCAGATTCATCCGTAGTAGATACATGCAATAAAATTATTTCAACTCTTCGGACCAACTGGCTTACATATAGAAGTAATCAATATGGGTTGGAGATAAACTATCCAAAGGGCTGGCTTATAGAGGAAAATGAAACTGCGATCGAGATTTCTAACTACGAAGATGTTTTTAGCAAAGCAACAGACGCAATCTATATCCAACTCTCTGTACCTCAAACTCATCTGGAACTCCAAGAACTTTATACTAAATTGGAGGATCTTCAACCAGGCAAGATAATTGTGTATAGATCAGAAACGTATACAAAAATTTCCAATGATACCCTCAATGGGATTCCTGCGATCCGTTATGCAAAAGACTATGAACCCAAACCAATTGGAGATTACATTGGGCATACGGAAGATATATTAATACAGCATCAAAATGCCATCTTAAAAATCTCATGGACCGGATGGGATCAAATGGAAAAGAAACGAAAGATAGTAAATAAGATACTTTCCACCCTTCAATTCATTAAGTAAGTCGCCCCATCAACGCAGACTAATCACATAAAGGAGTGGCCATTTCCCTAAGAAAATGGCCACTTATGTTGGTTCTTACTTGCTATTTATGTCAATTACCTCCACCGGATTTCGGACACCTCCATCTATCAGCGGCTGCGCATCGTAATAATAGCCATTGGATCTGTGTT
Organism: Candidatus Wildermuthbacteria bacterium RIFCSPHIGHO2_02_FULL_45_25; assembly: GCA_001823215.1. Classification (GTDB taxonomy): domain Bacteria; phylum Patescibacteriota; class Minisyncoccia; order Minisyncoccales; family UBA10102; genus O2-12-FULL-45-9. Next base: position 1,467 of record MHTV01000042.1, read on the forward strand.
GATTATTTTTTTCACCTACCCATACCCAGCTCCCTTCTTTAAACTCAGTTTTATCAGTGAGTTTTTGGTCTGGATGCCGCACCTCAAAGTGCAAATGGGTGCCGAGTCCTGCCGATGAAACATCAGCAAGCGCGGCAATTTGTTGCCCTCCCACGACGCATTCTCCTACAGTTATGTCTGGCGAGGTGTGCACATATACCGAATAGAGTTTGCGCACAATCTCTCCTCGATAAGTGTAAGTGTCGCCCTGCTTGTTTGTCGGCCGCTTATATGCGCCAGGGATTGCAAATGCCCCGCGATGCTCCACGGCAATGAGTTTACCGAGATTGCCGAGGTTACTTATCATCACGACTTTCCCAGCGCCAATCGCATACACTAGCGTTCCAGCGCCAGATCCGCGATCTTCTCCAGCGTGGTATTCATAGAGTTTGCCATGGTACCACCCGAGATAATTCGCAAACCCATTACCGCCATTTGGCCCAACATCCCACTGCTCATTGCTCAACGGCTTTTGCAATGAGGAGGAGATGCCACATTCAAATGGGACATCGTCCGTGATAATCGCCACGTATTTATGTTTGGCGGAACTCCACGCCACATACCCTCCTTCAAAGTCGGAGCGGCGGCGATTGGTGGCAGGGTCGGGGCGTTCATCGGTGATAGGGAATCCCAGATCGCCTTGCGCGCCTCCGAGGCGGTCATATTCCTTCCGGATAGCTCCATGCACTTCATACACCCCATGTTTGGAAGCGTAAATAGAGCCGCGCCGATACACGCTCATGGCTCCGGTTGAGCCAGAGAAAGAACCAAGCACGTCCCGCCTTTGTTTGAGCGCGCCAAAATTCATTAGGGTTGCTCGCATCTCATGCCATTTCATATCAATGGCATGATCTTGATACTTTCCCGCAGAACCCGTGTACAGAAGATTATCGAGCAAAGCTCGCGTTGCGATGTTGAGCTCACCTGTTGCGGGAATATCAGCATATTCGCGTTGAAGCCGCAGAACCGCGTCAAAGGTGAGATCACCGTAGAACTCGGTTTCCTTGCCTGGAGATCCAGGCCCGCTTTCCGCGACTGTATACCCCAACAAATTCAAAGCAATTTGGAGTATCCAGACATCCTGGCCCGTGTCTCCCTTCCGCAAATCTGCAGGGAATATGGGCTGGAAAAGCAGCGACTGTTGATCATTTGGATCGCTTGTACCGTACAGTGTCAGCAGGTTTCCTATTCCCACAAGGGATGCCAACACAATGATTAATGAATTTTCCGGTGTTGGAACAACCGTTGGATCCGCAGTCGGCGTTGGGGTAGGAATTTGCGTGGGTGTCGCAGTCGGCGTTTCTGTTGGCGGGGCAGGCGTAGATGGCTCCACAATCGCGGGCGCGATATGCTCGCTATCAATGGAAGGGACATTTGCTCCTACCGTTAACAGCAAGGTTTCGGGCAACGAAAAGTAGGCATAGCGCAGTTCGCCCGCAAGCGCATTGATCTCGCTTTCCAGCGCTTTTCGAGGAAACTTCGCGATTTCTTCCGCGATATTGTTGAACTGCGTTGCAACAGCTTCCCTCGCTTTCTTGCGCAGCTCATCTGCGTAATGGCATGAGAGAGAAGGCATCAGCAGTCGCGAGGACATATCCATGTTCTTTCCCATAGTGTCATAGATCGTATCCCCGCCCATGCTTCGGCCCACTGCTTGCTGGTACGCCCCCAAACTCCGCTTCTCTAGGGGATCGGACTCCGAAGGCCGATCTCCGTCCGCCCCAAAGTATCTGCCCCCAAGCGTGCCTTTGGTGTAGATTTCCTCGATCGTCTCCTCTCCATAGCCCAGCGTCCGCAAAAACAGAATTTGGCGTTCATCGTCCCTCGTGTCTTTCACCGCAGATCGAAGGGCAAGAATGATATGCAACCCCTCGCCTGCCTTCTGGAACACCTCATGATCCTCCATCGTTGGGAAGAACATCCCTCCCGTAGAGGTCAATCCCGTGAATTGATCCAGAAAGCTTTGAAACGAAGGAGAAAGCTCCACCGCTTCAGATGGGTCGCATGGGTCATCCAACGGGGCATCGGGTGTTGGAGTAACCGTGGGCAGCGCCAAAGGAGTCCTCGTCGCAGTGGGTTCGGGCGCAAAAGTCCCTGGTTGAGCCGCCGGATCATAGTCGTGCGTCTCGCTCGCTAGAATCCGCGCCACCTCCGTGCCGTCCGGCTTCATGCCGTACAATTGCCATCTCCCGCTTCGATTCGAGGAAAACAGAATGCGTTTGCCATCCCCGGACCACGAAGGCCCGCTATTCTCTGAAGGCCTCGCGTTCGTGAGTTGCTTGTGGTCGCTGCTGTCAGAACGAATCTTGCAGATTTCCTGACCGCAATCATAGACAATCCATTCTCCGTCGGGCGACCAGTTGCCATGGGTGTTGGATACCTCTTCGCTCATGTCCAGAGGAGCTGCGTTTTTCCCGTCGGCATCTGCCACCCAAATCACTGTGCGCACGCTTTTGATACGGGTGAAGCAAATCTTCTTGCCGTCAGGACTCCAGCAGGGATAGGTGGAACCAGCTCCCCTACTGCTTGTCAAAAGACGGCGATCCGTTCCATCCGCGTTCATCACCCAAATCCCCATGTCGCCGTATTCCGCTTTGGAACTGAAGGCGATCTTTTTGCCGTCCGGACTCCACGAGGGTTGGACGTCATTTGTGCCTTCCGGGGTTAGCACCACGGGATTGCTCCCGTCAATATTCCGTTTCACAATGGAACCATTACCTGTAACCGGATGCGCCGCCATATAGGCAAACTCTTTCCCATTAGGATTCCATGTGGGCGACCAATGATACACGTCTTGGTTCGTCACGCGCGCCTCATGGCTTCCGTCCACGTCTGCCATGCAAATCTGCGTCTTGGAGGACTCATCTGCGCACACATAGAGCAGTTTGCCTGTCGCGGCATACGCAGTTGTCCCATCGTAATGGGAGATGCGACCGTCTTCCGCCCAAGCCAGAAGCATGGCGCACAAGAGAACCGCAACGCTAAAAATGCTCAATACCAATGCGAACTTTCCCATCTGTTCCTCTCCTTGCGCATCCTCAATTGTATAGAATGGTGAGGTGCTACATTGTTCGTATCAAAGCAATGCGGGAATGTCCAATATGTCCGACAGTTTGTTTACAAACTTTGAACTACCGAAACAAACAACTCGCCGCCAGGCGAGTTGTTTGTTTTCTTTCCCCGCACACTTGAACCTTAATAAGGATTTTTCTTCTTTGCGTACGTGCTAATAAATACAATCAAACCCGCGGCCGTAAGAATAAAAGCAAAAATTCCATAGGCAATTCCAACGGGAGTGATATTCAATTGCGCCACCAATAGCAAATCCAACAAACCAATCAGACATGCCAGCGAGCCAAATACAAAAATAGAATTCAAACGCGCTACCATCCAATAAAATACAAAGGTAACAAAAAATCCCAAAATCTCTCCAATCGCGATAAGGAATTGGTTTTCGTATAAAGAATGAATGATGAGTTGAACAATATTCATGCGCTTTTCAAATCACATTTCCTTTTCTTCTTCGTCAAGAAACGGCGTTTGCCCTGTTGCGGGAGATGACTTTATTGATTCGACTGAAGCGCTTTTCGTTTCAGCGGGACGCTTCATGAGCATTCCAACAGCTCCTTTCTTTTGCACTTGCCACAAGGTAATAAGGATCAGAACTACGATAAAAAGTAAGCCAGCGGTAAGAAGTAACATATACAATTGTTATATTGATATCAACTTGCAGACCTTTGCATTATTGTATTTTCTCCATTTTCTTGCTGTTCGTCAAATGAAGCGTAAGATTGTAGATACTGCCTGCTCCCATTACCATAACGACTTCGCCTCCTTTGAGATGACTTGCCAGATACTGCGGAATATCCGCAATATCTGCGATATATACTGTTCTGTCTCGCGCCTGCAAATTTCTTTTCCCTATTGCCTCCAGAAGCTTTTGAGACGAAACTTTTTTACGGATTTCTGTTTCTTCGCGCCCTGCCACATCATAAATATCCGCCAGAATCAGTTTTTCAATCGGCAAGCTCGCCAAAACTTCGACAAAAGCGTCAAACAACAAATAGGTGCGCTGATACTGGTGCGGCTGATACACAAGCCAGAGAGGACGATCCGGCCATTTTGCCTTTGCCCCAAGCACGGTAACCTTCACTTCCGTCGGGTGATGTCCATAATCGCTCACCAACGTATACGGAATACCGTCCAACTCTGTTTGGAAAATTTCAAAGCGCCGCCATGTTCCGGTAAATTCTCCCAGTGCGGTAAAACTTGTCTCGTCTGGGATACCCAGCTCTCTTGCCACTGCCAATGCCGCCAGCGCGTTTGAAACGTTATGTTCGCCAGGAACTTCGAGAATTCTCCTCAACGTTTCTGCTTCCGGCTGTTTGATCGAATACTTTTGAATTTTATATATTACTCCTTCTCGTGTATCTTTCGAAATTGCAGATTGTGAATTGAAAATTATCTTTTCGATGTTTTTATCATCCCCGTTTGCGATCAATACTCCGTCATCTCGCAAATGCGTAATATATCTCTCGAATGTTTTAACAATATTGTCGAGATTCTTGTAATAATCCAGATGATCTTCTTCCACAGTGGTAAGCACTGCCATCTTGGGCCAATAATTCAAAAACGAAGCAAAATGCTCGTCTGCTTCAATCACTAGATACTTGCTTTTCCCTACCCTGCAATTGGAATTTCCAAATTCCCGCACTTTTGTTCCCACAATCACCGTGGGATCAAATCCGGCTTTTGTGAGAAGTAAAGCAATCATGGATGTTGTCGTGCTTTTCCCGTGCGTTCCCGAAATTGCAATGGTGTAGTATTGTTTGGTTAACTCGCCCAAGCATTCAGGATAGCTCTTACACGGGATAGCAAGTTCTTTGGCTCGCAATCGCTCCGCATTATCTTTTTGTACCGCCGGACTATACACGACCAAGTCAGTCTCCGGCGCAACATTCAAACCAGATGATTCGCCGATTGCGATTTTCACTCCCAATTTTTCAAGTCCTTGCGTAATTTCCGAAGAAGCCAAATCAGAACCGCTTACTTCATGGCCTTTTTCTCTGTAATAGCGAGCAAGCGCAGAAACTCCAATCCCTCCAATGCCGATAAAATGGATGATCATACAGTTAGCCGGTAATTCCCCTTTTTAATTCCATTTCCTCAAGTTCTTGATCATCATACCCTTTATGATGGGCGATTTCATGCCAGATTACGTCTTTGATCACTTCACGGATTGACTTGGCGCATTCTGCCGCGTACTGCTCGATCGCTGTTTGAAAAAGCGTAATTTTATCGGGAAGCGTAATACTTAATCCCTTTCCCCATGTGGTTTCAGGCACACCCTCATACAAACCCATGAGCATATTTCCGTGGCGCACGCCCGTTTTTTGCATTTGTTCTGGCGTGGGAATTTCCTCCACGCAAATTGCGACATTCTCCAGACGAATACTTGTTTCGTTGGTAAATTCTTCGGCGATTTGATCTGCCAAGTTGTGAAATTCTTTTTGATCCATATATTCCTTTGAATTACGAAACCAGCACATATAAGGTTTTGAGAACACGGATATGTTTCTGCTGAAACATTCCTGGTGCTCCCCCTTCCACCTTGCGGTGAGGGGCTCGCGCCAGTCGCGCTCCCAACGTTCTCTAATCCTTGTATGCGCTGGTTTCGTAATTCAAAGTACGCTTAATTCTACTGTACCATAAAAATTGAAGGGCCGCTGATTTGGTGCGGCCCTTAAGAGATGCAGTTCACAAAAAATCTACCACTTGCGCCGCGCCGATGAAGCGTACCAGATCCTCGACGCTTGCCCATAACTCTTCCAGCGTCCGGGGGTCGCTCCGCATGTTTTCCTCGTCAGGCATGAGCTTCCATGCAAGATACGTCTCATCCCCATAGAAATACCCGGGTACCTCAATAAACTTCCATGGGGCTTTACCTGCACGAAGGATATTGTATCCGTAGATGATGATTTTGAGGAAATTCAGAGCTTCTTGCGGGGTTTGCGCGATGTCAATCGCACAGAAAGGAACATGCGACTTATGTATTTCATCCACATGTCCCTCGCATGAACCGACCGTTCTCACCTCCATTTGATGCAGAGCCAGAACAAGCGGCCTGATGTGGGGATCCAAAGCGTCATATACGCTTTTGGATAATGTCCCCGGTAGTGTTTGGTTTCCCATAACATCGCTCCTATTCGCATTTTTCCGAGAAAACTAGCCCCAGTGTAGCGGAAAGTACTTCAAAAATCAATGCCCAAACTATAGATGACGAGAACAGCTGACAATATGCCAATCAGCAAGCCCACGCAAACATCCGAAAACCAATGCAATCCTGCGGCGACTCGAGCCATGCCCATAAACAAAGTTGCGCCCAAAAAAATCCAGCCAATAATTCCAAAGCGCCACCATATCACAAAGGAAATTGCCCCATACAAAGCGGCATGCCCGGAGGGAAAGGAGTATTGCGCGGTTTTCTGAAGGTAAGAAAATACGGGGAGTTGATACAAGATAGCGGGCACTACTGCGAGTTGAGAGAAAGGTGGAGTATGCTGAAGGACCGCATAGGGTCGCTTCCGTTTCCAGAATAACCGAATCAGTTCCGTGCAGATAAACCTGGCAAGAAAAGTGCTTGCCCCAAGGTATATTGCTGTTTCCAGCCACATACCTTGATTCATGAGATAGATGACCACACCCGCACCTACCAACACCAGATACCATCCCCATTGAGCAATAAAACGAATGAAAGCGAGCCCATAGGAGGAGCGCTCTATCCACTCACCCATTTTCATTGTAATCACATAGTCTGTATGTCTCATTGCTCTGTTATAACACAACATTCTGCCTTCTTCATCTTACCAATAAAAAAGGGTAGGAGATATCTCCTACCCTTTTTTGGAACTACCTCCATACTAGGTTTTCCTTAACCGGACGATGTTCTCCTTTGTGTGAGTTGCATCAGAAATCTGTAACCTACCCCGAAGATCGTTCCGATCCACTTGGGATTTTTAGGATCATCCTCCAATTTTCGCCGCAGGTGTTGGATATACTTTCTAAGGATGTCATCGCCTGTCGTATCTCCCCATATACGAGCAGCTATCTTTTCGCGGGAGATAGTGTCGGGATATTGTTCCACAAGGAGCAGCAGTATTTTCCTCTCGGTTGGTGTTAAATACAGAGGGTCTCCATGCAACCATGTCAGGTGTGCCGGAACATCAATAACCAGTTCATCCTCCGGGCTATACAATACAACATTTTCCGGAGGATTGAGGGCAACCAGAGCCAGAGTTTCAGGCCGGGATAGTTGCTCTCTTTGTTTAAGGCGTAACATCATTTTGCCCTGGAAATGGGCTTCCAGTCCCTCCAAATCATTCCAGACATCCTGAATCTCGATATACACCGCTCCTCCGGCCAAAGTTGCAATTGCGTCTTCCTTATTACCGGGATTATGAAGCACGACAATAGGAGCTTTTGTGATATCACGGATACTTTGAAGGAGACTTCTCAATGCAACTCCTCTAAAGTCCGTGACTACCATATCCCATCGGGGGTTAATACGCAGCTGACGGCAACATTCTTTCACTGTGGAAAACTCTTTAACATTCAGCTTGACGAGCAAATTTAGAATTGCATTCGTCAGGCAATAGGAAACCTGTCTCGCCAAATCTGACTCTTTGCTGATGCAAAGAACATTAATATCCTGGTCCATTACGCCGCCTCCTTATATGAAGTGCATTACCAGCGCCATTGTAGGGTAACTGCTTTCAGCAGTCAAGCCGGCCGCTACTCCTACCGTTCTTTTGTATAAATCCACTCCGGAGGAAATGATCTTTAAGAAATAATGAAGATATTTCCTCACTTCTTTTTTCCGCGTGTCCAAAAATACAACCGAGCCAAGCGAAGATCATCATACGACATTCTTATCCCATGCTCTGCGAGATACTGGCGCACCGGCGCCAATTTCTCAAATGTATGCTCCCCCGCCGCTTTTTCTAAAACAGAAAGAACGCGTTTTTCCGGGGCAAGATTGTCAAACTCCAGACGCATTCCTTCTTGAAGCAACTGCTCTGCGTGATGAATAATAGTCGAAAGCGTAAGATTTCTTTCTTCCGCAGCTTGTTCCAGCGAAACGCCGTTTTCCAAAAGCTTTCTTGTCGCTTCAAGGGTGGATACACGCGGCTTTTTTGCAGACCGGCGTTCCTTGTGCCGCTTTTTGGGCTCAACCGAACCCCCTGCCGAATGAATGAATAATTCGTGCCTCTCTTGAATTCCCTTTTTTCCAACTTGGAGAAGCCGTTCTTGCGCGAGGGAAGATCTCTTTCGGAACAAAACATCCACAGCCGCAACCCGGTCATCCACCATAAGCGCCATATCATTCAATCCGCGCAGATATAATCCATCCAGAGACCGAACGCGCGAAAGCGCAACATATCCTTGTCCGGGGACAAAACATTGAGAAAGATCGGTTTCTGCTTCATCGAGCGTCATCCCCTGGCTTTTGTGCACCGTAATTGCCCATGCCATACGAAGCGGCACTTGCGTGATTTCAGCCAGCACTTTCCCGTCTTCTTCGCGTTTCCAACTCGCGGGGGTCGCAACAACTGTTTTTCCCTCGCGTGTTTTCACAAGCACGCCTCTCGATTCAAACCCGATCACTTTGCCCCGAGTTCCATTGACGTACTGCCCGCCCGGCTCATTCTTTACAAACATTACTTCCGCTCCTACTTTCAACCGCAGGATTTCGGGCGCCAAACACCCCCGCGTCAGCGATTCTACATATTGATCTTTGCCTGCTGTTTGCATTGCAAACGATTTTTCTTCCCCTTGCAATATTGCCAGCCGCTCTTCATTGATGGCATCCACATCCCGATTATGGGTGTACAAACGCGTAATATGTTCCTCATCTTTGGGACGCACGTGCAATCTCGCTTCAAGGAAGCGATATTCTTCATCCGCCATGCGCTGATTGCGAATTGCAGAAAGAATCCTCAAAAAATCCTTGTCTCCCTGCCGATGCTGCTCGTTCAAATAGCAAACAAGCAGGTTCATTTCGCGCCATCCTTTCGATTGAAACGCGTAACTTCTGGGAAGCTCCTCTTTCGCAACAGGCGGCAGCTGAAAAAAATCCCCCGAACACACCACTTGCATTCCGCCGAATGGCATATCTTTACGCTTGATATGGCGAGTTACCTGATCCACCATATCGAAAAATTCCCCTGAAAGCATTGAAATCTCATCAATGATAAGCACCCTCGCTTCGTGTAAACGTTCCCAGAGAGATTTTTTCTGTTCCATGCGCTCCAAATCAAAGGGCAATATCTTCTCTCGCACGCCAATACCAGACCACGAATGAATAGTTGTTCCCCCCAAATGAGTCGCCGCAATTCCCGTAGAAGCGGTTACCGATGGCATAATTTCATGCTGGCAAAGCCACTCAATATATTGATTGAGCACATAGGTTTTTCCCGAGCCGGCTTCTCCCGTAAGATACACGCTGTGCCCCATCTTCAAAATATCCAATGCTTCTTGCTGGGTCATAGAGATATTGTAACCACAATCAATGCATAATGCGAATGTTCAAAACAATTTTCGACAAATTCATGTTCTCATCGAGATATCTCGATAAAAACAATCACACCTCGTGATAACGAAAACAGGAAACGAGATGATCATTCACCAATCCGGCTCCCTGCATAAACGCATAGCAAATAGTCGTTCCGAAGAATCGGAATCCCCGCTTCTTCAAATCTTTGCTTATGGCATCTGAATCTGCGGTGCTGCTTGGGATATTGCTCTCTTGTTCCCAGAGATTTTTCTTAGTTTGATTGCTCATCCAATTCCACAAATATACACCAAAACTCCCAAATTCTTTTTGGATATTCAAAAATACGTTTGCGTTTTGCGTAGTTGCCTCGATTTTTCCCCGATGCCGAATAATTCCGCTGTCTTGCAGTAATTTTTCCACCTTTGCGTTCTGATAATTCGCGATTTTTTGCACATCAAAATCGTCAAAGGATGTACGGAAATTTTCTCGTTTTCGGAGAATCGTTGCCCAACTCAATCCTGCCTGAAAAGAATCCAATAACACATATTCAAAAAGCGCCGAATCCTTATGGCACGGAACACCCCATTCGGTATCATGGTATGTTTGCATCTGCGTATTCACGTTTGCCCATGGGCACCTTGTTCTCATTTGCCTCCTGCGCTCAACACCATAAAGGAATCGAGCATTTCCTTCACAATTGCGGCGAATCCTTGATTCATTGGGTCTTCGCTCGTATAAGAAACACGGATCAGTTCGCCTTCCTGCGGGGAGATAGCAATCAAATGCAACCCATCCACTCCATACTCGTATCCGCTATACCCTCCCAATATCACAGAATGAAGCTGCTCGATAATTTCCTCATCATTGCTTTGGCGCCGAGCTACCTCTGCCCTCATAAATTTCTCAACTGTTTCTCCGCTCACGAGCCTTTCCCGTTCTACGCTTAAAGAGATACCGTCAGACAACATCCTATCCTTGTTTTGCGAAGGCCCGGATTGAGAAAACGTTACCACTTCACCGTTTTGAATAACCTCCATTCCCGAGGGATACCTCATCGAAAACCCTATATCCTCATTTGAATACAGTTTCCAGCTTATAGATGGCGTAGGACTTGCGCTGGAAGTTGCTTTGCTCGTGGGACTTGCTGTTCCTTGCGCCATCTTATCTGTATCCCCCGCGCGCTGGAACAAAAGCCACGCGCCAAGCCCTAATCCAGCTACAATCAGAAGCCCTATTCCTGCCAATATATTGTTTTTCATGGATAAAAATAAACTTCTTACATTTGTATTATACTCCTAACAAAAAGAAAAAGGCAGAGATTGACTATAACCAATCCTTGGGATGGTCATTATCCACACGGGTGCCATAACATCATCGCTCAGCTTAGCACGGACCCGCTGGACATATTTGCGGATACTCGTCGGGAGGTCAACTGCCGGATAGTCCTCCCATACAGCCGCCTCCAACATTCGATGTGTTACAACGCTTCCACACCCCGCAACCAGTCTTTTGAATATCCGGAATTCTGTGGGAGTAAGATGTTCACTTGCGACTGTGGATTCCCCCCTAGGCACACGTTGAGCAATCTCTCAATATCCGATGTACCGAATTTGACACAGAGGATATCAACTGCTTGTGCTTGTAGCATGGCCTCTCCTTTTGACCAGTTCCCTTCAAGGGTACCACTATTGTATCCGAGCTATGCGCATTGTCAACAACAATACATAAAAAATATATTGGCTATCCCCCGTTTGTGTGTTGCGCGCGTTTCCAAAACATATACCACAAGCTAGCGGCCACACCGCCAGAAAGCCCATTGACCAGATCAAACATCGTGTCAAAGTGATCTCCTTGCAGCATCAAACCAGTGATCTCACTAACGGCAAATTCAAGAAGTTCCCACGCCGCGGCAGCGCATCCAACCATCGCAATAATGAGAAAGAGCCAAATCTGCCAAGGCAACGTACTTACAAATTCCCTCCTTCTCAACACATCGAGAAATGCTTTTCCTGCCATCGCAATACTGGCGCCGCCGAAAAAATGCATCGGAATATCAACCGAAGGCCATGCGTGATACAAATCAATGCCAGGCAAGCTTATCACCGCATGAATCGCAAAAAGCGCAAACGGCGCTTTGAAAATCAAAATCCATTCACTAAAATTGATTTTGCTTTCTTTCAAAAGGTAAAGATGAGACATTTTATTTCTCCAGCCATTCTTCTTTCGGAATCCCAGATTGCGCAATGATTCCCTTTAAAGTCCTTGGTTTTAATGACCTTCCGTGGTGAAGAGGAATTGTTACTTGATGAAACTTTCCCTTATATGCCCCCGCATAATAAAAATGGCTCCCGCGCGAGTGCGTGTACTGAAAGCCATATTCTTTGAGAAATCGCATTACATCTTCCGAAGTCCAATTATGCAATCCTCTTGGTATACCCTACACAAAGGCAAAATCCGATGAATTTTTTGATGTATTCAGTTGACCGCTTGTATATACCGGATATTTTGTTCTCTTTTTCTCTTGCGCCGCCCGCCAGATTTTTTCATATTCTTCGTCAATTTTTTGATTCAAAATTGCAGGTCTTGCTTTCATTTTCCGTGCGGCTTCCACATACCCTTGAATTGCCTCAAAAAGTAGCAACAAAGCTTCACGAGGCGTATCTCCTTCTTCCACGATATTAAATTCAAGTCCTACCGCATACCATGTTTCCCTCTCGCGAAACACAATATACCGAACAGCTCCCTTTTGAAGGGTATTGCTATATTTTACCATACCTTAAATCTAGCATATTTCTTTTCTCCTATCAATTCGTACTTTGTGTATGGAAACAAAGAGAACCGTCAGCCCAAGGCCAGCGGTTCTCTTCTCTCACGCTCTGATTACTCCATTGGCGAGCCAAGCTGAAAATAGTTTCCGTCGGGATCCGCGAACGTGGCGAGCGTCATTTCCTTTGCTTCCTCGGGATGATAGGGTTCGGCAACCACTTGCGCGCCCAATCCTTTGATTCGTTCAAATTCTTTCTCGACATCCTGCGTTTCAAAGTTGAATATAAGTCGCTCCGGATTTGCATTCTTCCCTTTTACTTTATCATGCGGGCCGATGATCAACATGCCAGACCCCGCTCTAAATCCTACGAAATCTCCTCCCTCCCATTCTGATTTTACCTCTAAGCATTTTCCATAAAACTCGGCCAATGCTTTTGGATTTTCAGACGAAAGTAACAATGAGTTGAGTTGAAGCATAGGAGAAATGTATATTATGTTTCTTTAGACCTTTATCTTCATGCTAGCAGAAATTTCTCTATTTGCCGATGGCAACTTATACTCCACTACTTCGGGAATTGAGAAAGGTCAAATCCTTCTCGTATTGCAAAATTGCCTTTGCTTCAAGCCGAACTAATTCGGCAAAAGAAGTTTTTGGATGCTTTTTCATGTAGTGTTCCACAAGCATATATCCTAAACGATAGCCAATCCAACGTGGCAATTTTCCAACTCCATAAAACCATTCTTGGTGATCTTCGTATGTATAATCCTTCTTGACCATCATTCTCTTTGCCTTCTGCAAATACTTCATTTCATCTGCAATAGGGTTTGTGTATGGCGTTTTCCCGCCCATCTTTTTCTCAACATACGAAGCAATACCTTCAGATACCATATCCTCAAACAAATCCACCATAGTATTTCCAAACAAATCCGCGCGTACGATATGGGAAAATTCATGAAAGAGAGTTGCCTTAAATTCTTTTTCAATAATTTTCTCAATATCCCGCCGTGAGAAATCAAACATACATATCATAAATTCCTCACGGCTTGCATACGCCGCCATCCCCAATTCCGGTATGACAAACTGCGCACTCGTAGAAAAAATTACCAAGTCCACCGGCTTTTGAAAATCAAAAATCTCGCTCGCTTCATCAAGCGTCTCTTTTGCGATGTTCGCTATTTCAGCTCTGCACTCCTCTGGTATTTTCACCAAATGCACATTTCCCTCTTTGCACTGTTTGTTTGCTTTGGCCATATCCCTTTCTCTATCACTTCTCACAAGATCAAACCCGCAATATGTCTAATAACTGAACAATCTTACAGCTTCCATAAAGTCCCCTGGCTTATATCTCTCCCACTCCTCTTGTTTAACATACAGAGCTTTATACGCTATCCTCCTTTGCCTATTGCTTGCATCCGCGCACCATTGTTTTAACCGCTCTATTTTTAAAGGATCGTCTACATCCTCTCGCCCCTTTGTTTCAATAATAAAGATTGTATTCTCGTCTGCCTTCGCAAAGAAGTCGGGAATATAGCGCGCAATTGCCCCGCTCACATTTTTATAGTCAATCCTGAAATTTATTTCATTATAATTTTTTGCAAAAGAAATAATATCATTGCAATCCTCCAGAAAATCTGCAAACTCAAGCTCAAAATCGTTATCGCCGACAATCTTGTTGAACACGCTCTTTTTGGGTAGAAAATACTTTCTGTCGTTCACCACAAACGGCCTGCTGTCGCTCACCTTAATGTAATTCTTTACTTCCGCATCCCCGATATCTTTCACCGTTAGATTGTTAATCTCCTTTTTAAATGTCTCGATTATCGTTTTTATAACTTCAGTTTCCGAGAAGTTTTGTAATATATTTCTATCCTCCAGATTAACAGGAATTTCAAAAAGATAATCGCGGGCAAATTCTTTCATCTTGCCAAATAAGAGATCATAGCAACCAAATAATCGCAATTCTTTCATTACACGCTGAACAAACCATCCAAGCGCACTTTGATAATTCGGTTCAATAACTGATTCAAGTATTGTGCGATGATGTTCTTCATCTTCCACTACAGTTCTAAATACAATCTCTTTTTTCTCTTCATCGCTAAACTCTTTGATCTTTATCTTTTTATGTCCAAATTTTGATATATCCAATTCGCCAAGATTTTTGTATTCCCTTTGAATCCGCGGAGTCAGAATAGGTAGCTCAATATCCAAAGTCGGAATATCTTTCTTCTCATTCTCATTATCAACTTCAATAACTATAGGAGTTATTGGACCTACTCCAGTACCCATTTTCCGTTTCTCTAATTCAACCCCTTCCGCTTTGATAGATTCCACAAACTCCATAAACGCTGGCGTTCCAATAACGCTTACATATTCTTCAACATCTTCTCTTCCAAAAAACATCCTCCTTAATCCCCTTCCAAGTGTTTGCTCCGGCAAGATATTTGATTTCGCAGAAAACGCCCGAAGCCCTACAATTGTCGTAACATTTTTCACATCCCAACCTTCTTTCAGCATCAAGACTGAAACAATTACCTTAAAAGGGCTTCCCATGCTATCAATTTCGTTCGCTTGCTTTCGAAGTTTGCGTAGTTCTTCTTCATCTTTCCCCTTTGTTGTTTCTGAAATTTCCCCGCTCTTGTTTGTATGAATAGTCAAAATAGCTCCTTTCAAATCAAGGTAGGTATTTTCTAAATAGGCGGCCACATCATCACAGTTCACCGTGTCGTCTGTCATAACAAACAAAATTGATTTTTTCCCCGTTGGCTCCAGCTCTTTATTCGCCTTTCTCCACTCCTCAACACCAAGCCGAATAAAGTCTTCATACCGCTCTGCGAATAGAGAGCTCTGTTTTTCTACCAACTTTGCTCGGCTTGCCTGATCGGGAAGCACTGGATTTTTGACAACTCGCTGATGAATTGCTTCCACCAAAGGATAATCAGAAACTGTTTGCACAAAAATAGCTCCTTTCTCATCTTTTGGAGTTGCGGTTGCATCAATTTGTAACGCAAGCCGCTTCCCTTTCTGCAAAAGCTTGTTATGGATATCTTCAATAGACTTAGACCATGCCAATTTTTCATGATGAATATGATGCGCCTCGTCATTTATCACAATCAGCTCATCAATATCCCGAACAATCTCTCCAAGATCAACGCGCGATTGATTTGTTTTTGCTGCTGGTTTGGCGCCCAGGAAATAATCCGAAGTATCTTCATCTTCAAAACTCGCTTCTTTTACATCACCCTCAAAAACCCGATGGATGTTCGTTAGAAATACATTTCCTGTGCTGGATATAGCTCTCACTTCATCCTGTAAATGAAGTGTTATCTGAAAATCATCTTGCCAATTTTGCCCCTCGTATCCATTTTCCGGTAAAACAGGATCCTCATAAAATATTTTTAATCCTTCGAAATCAATTTTGATCCGCTCCAAAACAATGATGTTTGGAGTTATTAAGAGAAAATTGCGGGCAAGGCCAGAATCCTTTTCATACATTTTGTGAAAATATGCCCACGCAAGAAGCAAGCTCATCACCTTTGTCTTCCCGCTTCCCGTTGCCATCTTCACCACAAACCGTAGCCAATCTTCCCGAAACATATTGGGGCTTACTCGTCCAAGTTTGTCGTATTTGAGCAAATCATATTTGCTCTCAACTTTAGCAACGTCATACAGCCAGATGATGGTTTCTACCGCCTCTCTTTGAGCAAAATAATATCGGAACGGTACGGCAATACCTTTGGAATCAAAAGTTGTATGCGCCGTCTTAAACCACCAGTTGAGCAATGCTTTGCTTGTAGCACTCGCACTCTCATAGTTATTCTCCCTCCACTTCTTCACCTCTTCCCTCAACATTGGCACAAAGGGCGGCAACAGTTTTTCATACCCTTGCTCCCGCAAATCCTCATCAGCAGGAAACCACCGAATACTCGGGTCTAAGATTTTGTATGGGTCTCTTGGAAAGTTTTTGTGAAGCGCCATATTGTAATGTGAATAACTAGCTATTGACGGTATCTAACTCAACTGCTACCATACAAATGGAATTGACACCGTCTCGAACTGTCGCAATCCAATGCGGCGTTCCCGCAAGGGATAGAGCCGGTGTTTTGTTTTTACTCTTCTTACGGCCATACCTGCACTTTAAATTCATGCGGCTTAATAATCCTTCGGTATATATCTTTATCTCCTTTTCCCGTAAAACTGCGATGCACAGATCCTGCGATCATATCTACAAGCTGGATAAGATTGTTTGAATGCGAGGATTGTATCTTAACTTTTTTAATTAACCCATCTGTTTTCTTGCGCAGATATACTTGCAACTCGTGCTTAAACTCGCGCGATCCGCTACCATCAATAACAACCGTAGCATTGCGTAAATGCGGTTTTGCATTTTCAAACACAAGAAAACAAGCATACTTATAAAAAGATTCCTTGACAATAAATCCGTCTCCATAAAGTTTCTTGGGATCTTTATTGATGACTACGCTAAAATATCCAAAAGAATATGGCAACACGGCCTTCAGAAATGCTTCTCGTTGTTCCCTCCGCATCTTGCGAAATTTAAACTCGTACCCATCTGGCATACGCAGTTCTTTTTTCAACAACGAGATTCTTTGATCACAGGCAATCGCTTCGTCATTTTCTTCAAAAAATACCATAGAAACAACAAAATATCTGCTTGACCCGCAATCAAGTTTTCTTCCGGTATCCCCTGATTCATCAATGAATACAAGCATACAATTAAACCTTTCCCCTTTTTAAATATTCTTTGACGTTCTCCGTCCTCGTTACCTTTCCATGCATTCTTATATCACTAATTCCAGATGGCGAATCACCGTAGGATAATGCATGATAGATGATCCCATCGTTTGATTTTACTCTTTTATCATTAAAATAGGTGTACAGATTCGCCCGTGAGATTTGGTCATCAAGCATAGAGAACATGGCCATCTCACATAGCCCGAATTCAAATAATTGCTCTTCCCCATTCGCAGCACGATTATAAAAAACATTATAATCTCTTATAGCGGAAGAAACAAAAAATGGTTTTTGCACAACCTCTGCTGCCACAATTGCTCCATTAAACAAAATCTTTACCTCTGTTACTAAATCTTTGTTTACTTGCGATGAAATAACAACGTAGCACACTTCGATCCAATCAAGCATTTCACTGGTCTTCAAAACAATGGAAACTCCTTCAATATCCTTCATAGATAACTCTAGTTTTCCTAACTTATCTAGCAACAAAGAAATACGCATTCCATCGCGTGAATAGATCGCGTCAAATAAATATACTCTTTCATTTGGCAATTTCGGGATGGCCAGTAAAAAATGAATCTCAAAATTCGCGAGTGAGCTTAGAAATCCTTGCCCCAATTGCAAAGCTATCTCGCCAATCTGCAACAAAGGATTCCTTAGAAATGTAATCCACTCATTAAAATCCGAAGGCCTATCTGGAGAAAAGTGCGAGCCACCGTCCTTGTTCGCAAACCATCCAATAACTTCGCGAACGCTATAATAATGACCCCTGATGCACACAATCTTTTTATCAGGAAACTCCTTAAAATTTATCTGCTGTTGCGACGGCAATTCTCTAGTAGCACTGACAGGAAAACCACTAATATGCATAGTAACTTCTCCAACTGGCAAGCTAGATTTACTTGTATCCGGCATCATGTATAATTTCAATTCTTTATCAAATTTCTCTGCCAATTTTAGCAAAAGTGGATGCGCATCTTTACCTTTCGACTTATCAGTCAGAAGAGCTCTTAACTGACCCGACAAGGGAAGGAAATAGTAAATACGATTGTTTCTTAACATATTGCATGAGTCTCGTAGTATCTGAAGAGACCACGACAATTCTATTATTTGCCGGCCTAACGATTTTCCGATCTCGCCATATGTCCACTTTTTGTCTGCCTCTCCTCCCATGACTTTAAGATTATATTTTCACTTCAATTACCTTCGTCGTGTCATTCCCGAAAATATCAACAACCTTTACTGCAAGCTTATACTTGCCCGGAGAAACTTCCTTTTCAGAAGAAGTAAGCTCCAGTTTCTTATCTTTTTTCGTTCTGAAAGATTGCCATTCGTTCTCAAAGATATATCCGCCAGTCCATTCCTCTTTTTCTTCTTTCGTTTCTGGATTGATAACTTTTACTATTTCTTTTCTATTCTCAAAATCAAAATCCACCGACCAGTAGTCCACCCAGTCAGTCCAGTTTTTAGTCAAAACTTCACGCTCAACAATCTCCGTTTTCTTATCCTTTGAAAGTTTAATAACTTGTCCGTTTTCAATCACTACCTTGCTTCCGCCTGGGCGCAGTTTTTCTTCGGTTTCACCGATGTCTTCCTGATTATAGAAAACGCTAAAATCAACAAGCTCAACCGATACAGTTTTCTTATTTCCTCTGCCTTTTACGATTGGTTTTGCTTCAAGATATGCGACATCATAAAACCGCACTTGTCCTTTCTCCACCGCCTTTTTATCAAACACTTCCCGTGGGATTTTCTTGAATTGGATGTCCAACCCCTGCTTCTTTGTATCCTCAAAATCCAGCCCCATTTCATAATCAAATCCCAAGACATCCGCCTTAGTGATTTTCTTTTCCTTACACTCTTTCACGATGTCTTGAATGAGCCCCGAAGTTATAGGTAAATCAATCGAACCGATAGCAACCAATCTATCCCTTTTCTTCCCGACAAAAGTATTGAATGACTCCACTGGTTCTGCTTTGTAAGCAGAAAGAATGAGAGCGATGTATTCCTTTTCCTTTTTTGCCCGAACCTTTCTCTTTTCCTCCTCCCGCAAATCT
This sequence comes from Candidatus Wildermuthbacteria bacterium RIFCSPHIGHO2_02_FULL_45_25, assembly GCA_001823215.1. Taxonomy (GTDB): domain Bacteria; phylum Patescibacteriota; class Minisyncoccia; order Minisyncoccales; family UBA10102; genus O2-12-FULL-45-9. The sequence goes on from MHTV01000042.1 coordinate 20,635, forward strand.
TTGCTTACATGATTAACATAGTATTCCCGTTCATATTTACCAACATTCAATATCTCAAATGCCCGATAGTGTTTACTATCTTTTTTGAGTTGTCTCTGCACCCCAATCATTCGCTTTCTCGTTGTATGAATTCCGAAGCGCCCTAAATCAGACCCAATCCATTTCCGTCCAAGTTTCTCTGCAACTGCTAGGGTTGTCCCTGAACCACAAAAGAAATCGGCTACGATATCACCTTCGTTTGAAGACGCTTTAATAATTCTTTCCAATAAAGATTCGGGTTTTTGCGTGGGGTAACCAACTCTTTGATTATGATCTTGAATAACATAAATATCACTCCACCAATCATTTACAGCTAAATAATCATCTTCTTCAAGATATTTTCTATATTTTTTACCATCAGAGTGTTTATATTCTTTGTAGAATCCTTTTTCATCTTTTCCAGAAAATTTACTAATTTGCTTTTCGCCAAAAGGAACGCCTATGTCTTTCGCATTGAAAATAGCTCTGTCTGATTTTGCATAGAACCAAATTGTGTCGTGTTTTCTCTTGTACTGCTTTGGAGATTTTCCTGTACCTTGGTAACACCAGACTATTTCATTTCTAAGATTATCTGCGCCAAATATTTCATCTAAAACTAATCTCATAAACGCAGTAACTCTATAATCACAATGCACATAAATACTCCCCTCATCAGAAAGTAAGTCGTACATAATCTTCAATCTTTCATAAATCATCGCGATAAAACTATCCGCGCCCTTGCCCCATGTATCTCTATAAGCAACTTCTTCAATCACCGATGGTTGCTTGGTAAAAGATTCATCTCCAATCTCGATATTCATTGAAAAATCCGCACCGACATCAAAAGGTGGGTCAATGTAGATAAGTTTCAGCCCTCCTTGCGCTTCAATCTCTTTCCTCATGGGACCATTCTTGAGAGAAGAAAGGATGAGTTTGTTGTCTCCCCAAATGAGTTTATTCGTCCAATCTTTTATTTGCCTGCCAGAGGAGTCAAAAAGCTCCATTTGTGCCTTTCTTACTTGCTCGCTTCTTGGCTCGTCAATATGTTCAATTGTTTGGAATGGCAAAACAGTGTTTGCTACTTCATTGGTCTTTCCATTCCACACAAGTTCAACTTCCCGATCATCATCAAAAAGCAAAAATCGGTATTTCTCCGGCAATGGTTTGCCAGATTCCAAATACTTCAATATATCCCGCTTTTCGCTGTCTGAAAGATTCATAAAACTGCCCATTTGTTTCATTATCCCCGAAAATCGCTCAAAAATCAACAAACATTTACTCGAAAAAAGAAAAATGAGAAAAACAAAACATCTGGTTAGCAAAGCCAACCAGATGAAATATTTGAAAGGAATCTTCACGTACTTTTCTTCTTTCCCTCCTTCACAAGGCGGTAGCTTATGTAAATCAACAGCATCGCCAGCGCGATTCCTTGCGCCAACAGAACTGCTTTACCTTCCACCACAGACATCGCCCCGGAAGCAACCTCGTTTACCACCAGGAGCGGCAATATCCCCGTTACATGTATCATCGCCATCCATGGAGGTATCCGTCCCTCATTGCCAGCACGTTGTTTCATCTCCCACCTCCATTTACGAGCTATAGAATTTATAGCTCAAATAAATCCGGTTGGCAATTTTGCATTTGGATAAGCATTGCTTGAGTACCGCCAAGAATAAAGGGGGCGAGCATGTTTTCTTCGTTTTTTCCAGACCCTTCGTTGACAAACGCGCTCACGCGCATATAATGAAGCAAAATCAAACGCCGCGGGAGGCGAGGTATGGCTACTCCAACTGATTTTCGCCAAATTTCCTGCTCGTATGAGAAATATCTCGAAGCGATTCAAGCCAATGGGATTCCTTTGGCGCTCAAAGAAATTTGCGCCGATAGAGATCCTCATTCGCGGGCTGCCGGGTTTGCCGCGCTTTTTCGTATTTCAGATGACAAGAAATATCGAGAACGCGCGCAGAGGATTATTGATTGCATTTCCGATCCGGAAATTCGGGCTACTCTGGGCAACCTTCTGCAAGAAAATTCTCTGGCATCCCGGTAGTCGCGACTTCTCGTTTGCTTCGCATCAAGGGCTTCCCCAAAGGAAGCTCTTACTTTTGAGCAAAAACATCTTCCACTCTTGCTTCAAAAAAGCCGCCGCGGCGCGGCGGCTTTTCTTCAATTCATGCTTATCTGATCTCATAAACAAGCGACACGTTCACGGTAACATCGCGAGAACCGGGTTCAATACTGGGAGCAGGCGCAGCTCCCCCTTTGCCATAATCAGCTTCAGTCATTGAATAATAAGCGTATGGTTGACCCGCCAGTCCGCCCTCGTTAATGGCAAGCAAACGTCCTAAGCGAAAATCTCCAGCTCGCGCTACTGATTCCGCTTTATCCTGCGCGTTTCTAATCGCTTCTTCTCGAGCTTCATTTTCAAGCGCCGTGGGATCATCCACCGTAAAAGAGAGTTGGGAAACACTGTTTGCTCCTTTGTCCACAACGCCAGACAGTAAATCTCCAATGACCGAAAAATCGCGCACTTTTACAATCGCCGATTGCTGAACCGTATAACCCACAATTTCAGGAGGAGGGCAAACCCCGCCGCCGTCTTTCGAAACTTGCTGGGAACAATCGAAATATTGATAACGCGGCGTAACAAGATATGCTTGCGTGGCAATATCTTTGGAATCAATGTTCTTTAATTTGAGAAATTCAATTGCGTTATTCATTTTTGTTGTGTTTTCATCCTGGATGGCCTTTAATGCTTTACCTCCTTCCGTCACAACGCTCAACGAAAACTGCGCGATATCAGGCGCCGAAGTGACCTTTCCCTGTCCTGTAACAGAAAAACTTCTTGTCGAAGACGGATCAATCGCCTTTGAATAGGTCTGCGCGTAAGAAACCAGCGCGAACGCGCCAGCCAAAAGCGCAATAGTAGCCGCCGCCCAGAACGCATTTTTTAAATAGCTATTCATATTCTTTCGTTTGTATTATGATTTTATTATAGCATTTTCCAACATCTATGAAAGCATCCAAGAAAATGGCGGGGTTCGGGGAACTCCGCCATTTTTACGCCAGAGGAAGCGCAGAACTACACGTTTCTCGAAAACATCCAAAGAAACGTCTCCAGGAAATTCATCTCGGCATCGTCAGGCAGCTTCCGTTCCATCAACGTTTGCACAGTTTTCTGGAGACGGCTTACCAACGTCTGAATATTCCCTTCGCCGCCAGGATGACACAATAAAATACTTGTCATCGTCCGCGACGCAACCAACTCATTTCCCTCGAATGGGCCAGAATTGGGACTAATTGCTTTCGTTATCCCTTTCTGCGTATCGCGGAGAAATTTATTAAAACTGTTCAGTGTCCTTATGTCCGGCTCGGCAATGTTTTTTGTTCGCTTTGCTTGCAGCAGCACCTTAAGCATTGCCTCCGCGAGCGTCTTGTAGAAACTCTTATAGGGTGGCTCAATGTCCAACCATGGCACCCGATACTGTGTCATCGCCAGTTCCTCCTTTTCATATTTTCCCCTGTAATTATTCTAATTCAGAACTATCGTTTTGACAACTCAATATGCTCCACAAGGTTATACCTTATTCCCCTTGGCTGCGGTTTGCTTGACATAATATCAAACCCCTGAACCTGAAATTCGATTTTCATTTCCTCTTGAATTTGGGGCAGTTCTTCCAATTCCATTCGAGCGAGCGCGGCAACATTCAATCGCGCAAGAGTCGCATGAGGAGAAAATTCCTGCTTTCCCGCTTTGACATTCAAGCCGGAGAAACCCGCAATACCTGTTTCAATATCTTTTCGCAAGTCGGCCAGTTCCTGCGAAGCATGTATGATTGCCCAAATCATCCGCGGCTCTTCTTGACTTGGTCCGTACTGGATACCAGAAACCGCAAGTTCAAAAGAAGCATGCCTCTTCCCGATTTGCCGCATTGCGCTTGTAAGCGCTTCCAGTTCTTGTTCGGAGGTATTCCCCAAAAACAAAAGCGTAAGATGCAAATTTTCTTTGCTTGTCCAGCGAGCAGGCAATTCCGGCCATTTTTCTTTGTATGCCAACAACGTATCTATGACATTGTCTGGCAAATCAATCGAGATGAATATTCGATAGAGTTTCATATAAAAATTTTACCATTCCGCCCATGAAATGAAAGCGCCCCACTTGGCGGGACGCTTATCTTGATGTTACCTCCGTAATGGGCTACGGATCATGAGAATCATCGGCCGATGAGTTGAAACCGCATAAACTATCGCTTCCTTTGCAAATCTTGGAAATAAAACAAACTTTGAGATAGAATAAGGATAATGAAAAAAAGTTCGAGAACCAATAAGGAGCTGTCCGCGATATTTTCCCATATCGCAGAGCTTTTAGATATCAATAGCGTCCCCTTTAAGCCGGCCTCGTATCGGCGGGCCGCAAAGATTTTAGAACAAATGGGGCAAGAAGTACGAGATGTCTATGCTCAAAAAGGCACAGCCGGTCTCAAGGAAATCCCTGGCATTGGAGAAAGTATGGCATCGAAAATCGAAGAATTTCTTACCAAGAAAAAAATAGCGGTTTATGAGGAATTGAAAGAGAAAACCGCCGTGCGCGAAGTTGTTACCCATTTTTTCCAAACCAAAGGGCTTTCGCTCGCAAAACTCAAAAAAGACGCGCGGAAACACAACATTGTCTATGCGCGATATACTGCTCCCGCAAAACAATTGCTCGAATTGGCCGGATCCGTGCCAAAAGCAAAAGAGACCATAAGCATTGTCGCTGACTGGGCAAATTCAAGGAAACTGGATTATTCGATTGAAACCGTTTTCAAAAAATGGCTGGAGATGGATCGCCTCAAACCCAAAGAAATCGTGAAAAAACCCTTTTATGAAAATAACCCAATGGTTTGGTCGGAGGCAAAGAAGAAATGGTTTGTGGTAACTCCTCATGGCGAATGGCTGGAGTTTGCCGATAGCGAATCAAAAATCGAATGGAAAATTCCCGAAGAAAAATAAAAGGGCGACGGCATATTCCCCAACAGCCGGCGCCCTCAAGGAGAAAGACATACATGCAAGGAGCATAATCACTGGTTGTAATTCTCTGCGTTGCAACGCATGCCTTACTATATAGTGTAGAGATTTCTATGCGTACTCGTCAATACTCCCCATCTCTCATATTTTTTGGAACATCCGAATTTGGAGCGATCGTTCTTGAAAAACTTGTGGAACATCATTTCCGTCCGGTTTTGGTTGTAACCACTCCGGATCGTCCTGCCGGCCGCGGACAAAAACTTGCCATGCCGCCGGTAAAGACCGCCGCCCTTGCGCACCGCATTTCTCTTGCGCAACCTGAAAAAATAGCTGACATTCGCGAGGACATTCACAAACTCCAGCCCGATCTGATCATTCTGGCCGCGTACGGCAAGTTCCTTCCGCCAAGCATTCTTTCGCTTTCCAAATTCGGACCGTTAAACGTTCATCCCTCACTCTTGCCCAAATTTCGCGGCCCCTCGCCGATTCAGTCTGCCATTCTCGAAGAAGTGGACACAACCGGCGTAAGTATTATGCTGATGGACGAAGAAATTGACCACGGCCCTCTCATTGCTCAAGAACCATTCTCACTTTTCAATAGGGAGTTTCGAGACGGAAAAGGAAAGCCAACCTATGCGGAGCTTCACGATCAACTGGCTCAACAAGGAGGCAACTTGCTCGCAGATACAATTCCCAAATGGATGAGCCAGCAGATTCAACCCCAGGAGCAAAACCATGCTCAAGCCACGCTTACCAAACGGTTTACCAAAGAAGATGGACATATTGACTGGAAAAGCCCCGCAGGATATATAGAAAGGCAGGTGCGCGCGTTTCAACCATGGCCCGGCGCATTTGGGCAAATGGCTCTCAAGCATCAAAAAGCAAATCTGGCAAGCACAGAGCAAAAACCAAAAATTCTTAAAATCCTCCGCGCAAACACCAGGGAATACGACCGCGCAAAGCAGCCAGGGCTGACCTTTCGCGCAGATGACGGAAGCATTGAAATTCAAACAGGGAAAGGAATGCTTGCTGTCCAGGAGATTCAACTCGAAGGGAAAAAGAGCGCTCATGCCCGCGATTTCCTTCTGGGATATCCAGACATTATCGGAACCATACTCACCTAATATTTCAAAAACTTATGCTTACATATTACGATCTCCGCAAAGGAGTGCAATTTATCTACGAAGACCAACCTTATGAAGTGCTCGAATTCCGCCAGATGGGAAAATCGCAAGATGTGGTCGTGGCGCAAACCAAAATCCGCAATCTTATCACAGGAAAAATCATTCCAAAAAACTTTCACCAGAACGAGCGTTTTGAGGAAGCCGACCTTCAAAAATTCGAGGCGAAGTTTATTTATGTCAACCGCGGCAAATATGTGTTCGCTTATAAAGAGAACCCGGGGAAACGATTTGAGCTCACGGCAGATCAACTTGGATACTCCTCAAATTTCTTAAAAGCAAACATGGAAGTAACCGGAGTCATTTTTGACGAGAAAATTATCAACATCTCCTTGCCCATTAAAGTTCAGCTCAAGGTTACCGACTCCCCTCCTGGCGTGAAAGGAGACCGATCGCAGGGCGGCACCAAAGCCGCAACTCTTGAAAGCGGAGTAACCATTCAAGTGCCATTATTCGTCCAAAACGATGACATTGTCGAAGTAAATACCGAAACAGGCGAGTACGTCCGGCGATTGGAAAAACGAGGGGCTTAACAACAACACGTTTTACGCTATACTAAAATATGACTAATTCATCTTCATTCCCCACATTAGCAGATATTCAAAAAGCGATTCTTTCAGCAGACCGTGTTTTCAAGTGCTCCCCCAACGACTTGCTAGATACCGCGTTCAGCAAAACAAAAAGCAGCCATGACGCCGTGTTTGTGTTTGATCCCGCAGGCGATTTCATGGGGGTCGTTTCCCCTTCGTATTCTCTATTCCAAAAACGGTATCCGTTCAACACGAAGGTAAAGTCGTGTCTTATCGGGCCGCCCCACATTACGATGGCTACTCCCTTGGCGCACATTGCCGATTTCATGGCGCATAGCCGCATCTACACGCTTCCGATTTTTTCAAGCAATGGAAAAGTGTCTGGCATCATTACCGCACGCAAACTTCTCAAAGCGACTCTGCAATATCCTGAACTATTCGCGCAACTTGCCAAAAACCTTCGTCCGGATGCCGTTCCCTTAGCTCCCATTTCATCTACCGCAAAAAGCGTCTACCAAATCATTCGCGCAAAAAAATACTCCCGCGTCGTCGTAGTTGATGAAAACGGAAAATTGGCCGGTCTCGTAACCCGCCACGATCTTCAGCTCCCCTTAATCAAACCCACTACTCATCAGCGTTTCCGCACTGGCGGCAAAGGGAACACCCGCGATTATACCTTTGGAATCGAAAAAGAATCTCGGCTTGATAGCCCTATCACGCAATTTATCCAGCACAATGTGTTTGCTCTCGGAGATCAAACGCCAAAGCAGGATATTGCCCGCCAATTGATAGCTTCCGATACCAATAGCGTCGTTCTGCTGAATTCTGAAAGCAAGCCAACCGGCATTATCTCCATGCGGCATTTATTGCAAGCGTTAGCCAACGCCCAACCCGTCGCGGAATCACCCATTCTTTTTACCAATAGCGCGAAACTCGCAGAGAGCGAAATGGCGCCCTTGCAGGAAGCCGCCGAGCGATTGGAGCAAAAAATGGCAAAGCGTTCTCCGCTTCAGCGAATGGAAATAACCATCAGAGAATCCCGCACCCAGCATCACACGCCAATCGAGTTTGAAATCGCTCTGCATGTCTTGTTTTATTCCGGAAAGACATTGTTTGCTGACGCTAAAGATAAAGATCTTTATCAAGCCATGCACGAGGCAATCAAGAAAGTTGAAGCGCAGGCAAGAAAGGAAAAGGATTAACAACACAAGCAAAAGCGGCCCCTTCCGGGGCCGCTTTTGCTACATCAACCCTGAAAACTGCTGGGCCATTGCCATTTGAGCTTTTTTGACCGCATCGTTAAACGCATTTCGCACAGCTTCCTCTTGTTCTTTCACGCCAAGCTCCGCGTTCAAGAAAACTTCGGTCGCCATAAGAGTTCCGTTCAGAACAAGTTTTGTTCCTCGACTCTCCCCTTCGTATCTTTGCTTCTGCATTTCGCCCTGCATTTTTTTGAGTTCCCGCAATTGTTTGAGTTTATCGAACATATAACTGTTGCACTGTTAATTTATTTATTTTGTTGCATCTTTCTTTTTGCGTGCGCCAACGCTCCATACAAGCCGTTCAGATCTCCCAATTCCGCAAGCCGGATATCTGGAAGTTCTTGAAAAATCCTATTTGTTTCTTTCACATACTTGCGTATTGTTTCGATATCAAATCCTGGTTTTTTTGCGACCATTGAGCCGCCCAATACCAAAACATCAGAAGCCCACAGCATTATCATGTTATGCAGGCCGTACGAAAGTATCCGCATTAATTCATCCCATACTTTCGGATCCGTTATTTCGGCGGGGTTTTTCCCAAAACGTTTTGCAACTGCCGCTCCTCCCACATACGCTTCCAAATCTCCCGGAGTTTTACAGCCCAAGCATATAATTTCCTTTTCCTGAAAATTAATAACTTGGTGGCCTGGTTCAAATCCAAATCGAGTTTCAGCAATCTCCCCCCGGACGATAAGACATCCCCCAACCCCTGTGCTCAACGTTACATACCCCATTACATTTTCTCCCCGGCCGGCGCCATATACTGATTCCCCCAGACCGGACATAACAGCGTCATTTTCCAAATAGACCGGCGCGGACAGAGCTTCTTCCAATTTTTTGCATAATGGTTTCTCTTTCCAATCAGGAATATTGGGCGCACACACTAACATTCTCTTCCCCCTGTCCAGCGGGCCTGCGATACCCCCTGCCAAGCACTTGATTTTCTGACCATCGGCAAGCTCTTTTGCAATCCGGGTAAATTCTTCAATCCCCTTGTCAAAACTCTGCGGCGTCGGGACTATAACAGATTCCCCCATTACATCCCCGTCAACCGAACTTGCCACTCGCATATTTGTCCCCCCGATATCAAATACAATATACATATTGATTATATGAGTTTACATCGTTCGCTTTGTTGACCCCACAAAGCGAAAATCTTTTATTTTCATCGCTGGCACAACCGTCCCCGAAGGCATGCCTGCACTCATGGGATCAAATACCAGACGCGAAGGCCCCATCATTTCTACGCGTTTGAGAGCTTCAGGAATAATCTCCTCAAAGCGCACATTTTCCATACACTGGCTCACCTTTCCTTTTTCTATCAAAAATACTCCGTGTTGCGCAATACCTGTCATGGTCGCAGTCTGAAAATGCTTCATTCCCAGATAGTGAAGTTTGGTAATCCACAAAGTCGGCTGCTGGCAGGAATCGATCATTTCCTCCAACGAACTTTTCCCGCCTTCCACCACAAGGTTGAAAGGAGCAGCGCCTTCGGCTCGTTGAGAGGGTGGCAATGCGTTACCCGTGGATTCTTTGCCCAACCTTCGCGCCAATTCGCTGTCGTACAGTGCGTTCATAATTCGTCCCTTTTGCGCAAGCATAACCTGACTGCGCGGCATTCCTTCAAAATCAAACGGCACGGCTATTCCCTGTAATCTTGAATCCAACGGATTGTCTGAAATGTCTATATTCTTACCCAGAAGTTCTTGTCCGATCTTTTTTGAAATAAAACTCTCTCCGCGTTCCACCATTAGTCCATTAAAGCCAAAGAAACCCAGCCAATCAAAAATCGGCTCCAAAAAATAGGGTTCAAGAATCACATCCATGCGCAAATCGTTTCCTTCCCGCAGTTTTTCAAAAATATCTCCCTTTGGCAGTTGGCGCTGAAGCTCACATTTACTTATGAGTTCTTGAGACACTCTTTCCAAATCAAGTGATTCAAAAGATGATCCTCCTGTATTGGCATACGCAGAAATCGAAGCATCTTTCAAATCAAAACTGAAAAAACCGCTTCCCACGAGCGTATATACGCACGACTGCGCGCTTCCAATCGAATTCATATAATATATTTCCCCGCGCCCAGCAGTTATCTTGCCAGATAAAATCAGCCCTTTCGCTTCCAACGCAGAATTTAATTGTAGAACAACTTCGAGCAGTCTGGAATCTTCTAGTAGAGCAGTTTCTTCGTCAAAGGAGTTTGCGACGCACTGGGCTTTTTCAAAAACTTGCCTTGGAAGAGTAATCTCATGCTCGGGCAAAAACTTGAGATATTCCAAGGATTTTTCAATCATGCGTTCAGCCAGCAAAGGGTTATCAAAAGTTATGCTTTTTCTTCGTTTCCCCTTTACGATTGCCATATCAACCCCCCAGCTTTCTTCAGCTGGCGGCTGATCTACCTGTCCGCGTCGAAGACGTTTGAGAAGAAACTCATTCTTAAAAACTGCGACTTCGCAAAAGTCAACTTTTTTCTTCGTTGCGATATCCAATATATGTTGAGCGATTTGTTGAGTGTCCATAGTAAGCCAAAGATAGGGGGAATAAAGAACGCGCATCTGGGAACCTTGCGAGCGCGACTGGCGTGAGCACGAGGAATTTTTCAGCAGAAAAATATCCGCGTTCCCAGATGCGCGTTCTTTATTCCCCCTATCCCACCGACCCGACCTGAATATCCGTGAAATACGCGGGCGAAGATCCATGCCCCGTATGCATTGTCTGCAAAGGATCCGCTTTCCCGCACGATCCCACTCCCTGAAGAAAGAAACTCTTCTCGTTGCACACCTCCTGACAATTTCTCCAAAAATGCAGATTATCGCCGTAATACTTTGCGTTCTTGCGCACCTCCCATTTCCCATTTACTTTTTCCCACGCAATCTCCGAACCAAAACTAAAATGCCTTCTCACGTCATCAATGCTCCAGCTCTTATTCGTGCCAAACATCATTGTTCCGTCAGCTACCGAATTTTTCAACTCTTCAAAATCTTTTTTGCCTGGTTTTAAGATAATATTCACCATGCGGATAACCGGCCAACTTCCATAACTTTCTCCTCGCATTGCGCCCGAAGAGTGTCGAAAATACTCATACCCAATTGCTTTGTTTAATTGCGGAACCGTTTCTCTTGAAGTAAGCAACCCTTTCCAAATTCCGTTTTCCACCAACGGAATCTTTTGCGCGGGAGTGCCTTCATCATCGTACCCGTATGTTCCCACTCCGGTTGGCGTTACGCTATCGGCCATCAACGTTATTTTTTCAGAACCAAAGATAAATTTTCCGATTTCAGGCAACAAAGGAGTGAGAAAACTCCCACCGGCCAATGTCCATTCTGTTCCCAACACCCGATCCGCTTCTAATCCATGCGCGGTTTCATGTCCATGCAAATTCAACTGCGACGGCAACACAATAATACCCCTGCGGCCTGCCGGAGCATAAGGAGCATCCAGCAGTTCTGCCGCTTCCTTGGCGATCACCGCGGCATGATGCGCCAAATCCAATTTTTGCACCAATTCATGCCCGCCCTGCATAAAGTACAAATGCGAATCAGGGTACGATCTCCTTTGCGTATCCCCACTTGCCTCCTTTATCGCATGCGCCTGTGCCGCGGCTCCCGTCTCCACGATGGTTTGATCGGTTCTCACCCCTTCACTGGAAGCAAAAAGCTTTCGGGTGCGAATCGCGGAATACTCGCAGGCGCGCCAGAAAATTTTCTCTGAAACCTGCCGCATTGCCTCATCCGCGGAAGCGAGCAACACGATTTTCTGATCCAGAGAAACCGAAAAGGGATCAATTTCCATCGGCGTTTGATACACGGCAATATATCCGGTCTGCCATTGCTCCGCTCGAGCAGCCAGCGTTACCTTCTCTTTTTGCAGAATACTATTTGCCTGCGCGCTTTTGATCGCTCGTTCCACCACGTAGGAAATTTTCTCTTTTTCCAAGAGCGGGCTTGCAAAAAATCCCCAACTGCCATTCACCAATACCCTTACGCCAAAACCCGCGCTTTGCGAAGAATTCAACGCAGAAATCGCGCCATTTTCAACTTTCAGATGTTCTTCAATACGATCTGCAAGCAATCTGCAATCCGCGTATTCCGCTCCTTTTTTCTTGGCATGCCAAAGCGATTCTTCTAAAAATGTTTGCCATTGAGGTTCCATCGTGTTTACTATGGCACAAGAATACAACAAATTCAAAAATCGGCGGGTCTTATTCTTTTTCAGCCACAAGGTGAAAATGCAAATACCCCACCGATTGATATCCCGGCCCGTTGGTAATAATTTTATATTTCTTCAACCCCTCTTCCCTTATTTTTGCGCCCATGACCGCAAAAGCATCCGCCAGATATTCCTTATCCTCATCGGTCAATTGACTGGGATCTTTAATATCTTTTTTGGGAACCGCCACATAATGAATATCAGCCAAGGGGAATGGATGGCGCATCAGCACGGTTTTGTCGGTCTCTTGCTCCACAAAGGGCAACAGATTTGCGGTCCGCTGAATTCCCACTGATCCTGCCAATCCCATGATTTCTTTCGGATCAAGGCATTCAATGCCCTGGCATTGACCCACCTCAAGGAACGCGCGCGGTTGCGTATCTGAAAAAAGATATCCGCCCACTCCAATTCCAGCTCCAAACATCAACATGACCAAGATAAGGAAACGTTTCATATTATCTTTACCATATCAAAAAAAGTTACAACAAAAAAGACAAATCTGGTACAATATATTGACAACGGGATGTTTGCTTGAGAATATAGACGGTATCGCAAAATTTTCACTTTTCTATGGCTCAAAATGGAACCATGACCGCAAAGGATATTATTTTAATAGTTGGACTTGTTGATAAGGCAGTTGCTGAAAGCATTCTTGCAACAAACAAACAACGTGGATGGAATTACCGTTTTGGCTTAATGTATTCCACGAGGCCGCTTTCAAAGTCAGAACAAGAAGTAGCGGCAATGTTTGATATCCAAATCCCCTGCAACTTCGATTCGCATAAGTCCATCACGCAGGCATTGCTTCCTTATGAAGGCCAGTTGAAAGCAGCTACCGTACGGGGAGAGAATAATATCCCTTACTTTCAAAAAGTTATCCCTCACATTCCCTATCTCCGCACCCCCACAACTGAATCCTTAACATGGGCTACCAGCAAAATTGAGATGAGAACGCGCTTTTCAGAATACGATAAAACCGTAAGCCCGATTTTTAAAGTAGTCAGCGACGCGCATAAAAAAACTCTTGAAAGCATTAAAACGGAAATCGGCTTTCCCCTTGTTATCAAACCAGCAGGATTGGCGGCTTCTCTCTTGGTTACCATCGCCTATCACGAAGAGGAACTTGCCAAATCTTTGCGCCGAGTCCTTCGCAAACTTCGATCCCAATACAAAAAATGGGAAGGCCGCGGAGAACCTCAAGTGCTTGTGGAACAATTTATGGAAGGAGAAATGTATTCCATTGATTGCTATGTTAGCTCGAGCGGGAAAATATATTATTGTCCTTTGGTACATGTAAAAACCGGACGAAGCATTGGATTTGATGATTTCTTTGGATATCAGCGAATTACCCCCACGCTTCTTACTCCAGAAAATATTCAATTAGCGCAGGAAACGGCAAAAAAAGCAATCTACGGACTTGGACTCCGAAGCTCCACCGCGCATATTGAACTTATGAAAACCGAGAACGGCTGGAAAATCATTGAGCTTGGCCCGCGGATTGGCGGATTCCGTGATACCATGTACCTGCTTTCTTTCGATATTTCTCACACCGCAAATGATATTGCCATTCATCTTCCCGAGAAACCCGTTATTTCTCATAAACAATTGGGTTATACCGCGGCTCTGCAATTCTTTGCCAAACACGAAGGCAAAATTACCAATCTCGTAGGAATAAAAAAAATCAAGAACTTGAATCACTTCATTCCTTGGAAATCAACCTGAAAATTGGCGACAGGGCAATCTATGCCAAACATGGCGGGAAAAGCGTCTTTGATATTATCCTTTTTAACAAAGACCGGGCAAAACTTCTGGCGGATATCCGCCGACTCGAACAAATGATAAGTATCGAAACGGCCTCAAAGAGGATATCTCAAATGCAATCCGGCTAATCTTATGACTGCAACTACTCAAGCAAAACCAATTATCCTTATTATTGGAATCCCGGATCAAGAAACCGCAAAGAGAATAACCGAGTTCGGCAAAAAACGCGGCAAGAAATATCGTTATGCCGTGCTTCATAATACAGAACCTGTATCTAATTTGGACCGCGAAATTTTCTCGTATTTTGATATCAAGATAATTTGCGATGTCGCTTCAGACCAAGCTATTCAGCGATCACTCGATCCCTATCGAGAAGAGTTGATCGCCGTTACCGTTCCGCGCGCGGAAAAATATATCCCATGGCTTCAACGCATTATCCCCCACGTTCCCAATCTCAAAACTCCAACTGTCGAATCCCTTGCTTGGGCAACAAGTAAAATCCAGATGAGAGAACGCATGCAAGATTATGACAAAAAAACTCTGCCCCGCATTTATGATTGTTCAGAATGCGAATGCGAAAACACTCAAGCAAATCGAAGATGCTATTGGATTTCCTATGATTATTAAGCCGACTGGTTTGGCGGCTTCTCTGCTTGTGAATATCGCTTTCCATAAAGATGAGCTTGAAATATCTTTGCATCGTATATTTCGCAAAATCCACGCCCAATACAAAAAATGGGAAGGCCGAGGAGAACCTCAAGTGCTTGTGGAACAATTTATGGAAGGAGAAATGTATTCCATTGATTGCTATGTTAGCTCGAGCGGGAAAATATATTATTGTCCTTTGGTACATGTAAAAACCGGACGAAGCATTGGATTTGATGATTTCTTTGGATATCAGCAAATTACCCCAACCATGTTGCGTCCGGAGAATATAAAAAAAGCTAGAGAGTGCGCGCATAAAGCAATCCGCGCGCTCGCTCTGTTCAACACAACCGCGCATATCGAACTCATGCGAACCGAACACGGCTGGAAGATTATCGAGCTTGGCCCCCGCATGGGCGGTTTTCGCGATTTAATGTACCAGCTTTCGTATGGGTTCAATCATACGCAAAATGACATTGCGAATCGTACAGGCCAACGGCCCAAGCTCTCTCGCAAAGTTCTGGGCTATACCGCGTCCCTTAAACTTTTCGCGCGCAAAGAAGGAGTAATTACCAATCTTCTCGGGATCAAAAAAGTGCAGGAGCTCGAATCCTTCCATTCCATGGAGCAAAACTCCAAAATTGGAGACAAGGCAATCTTCGCAAAGCACGGCGGGAAAAGCGTCTTTAATATCTTTCTTTTCAACAAGGAACGCTCGAATCTGCTGGCGGATATCCGCCGCCTTGAACAAACTGTAAGCATCGAAACTGCGTAGCGTACAACTTATTTGACGTTTCAATCTTACTTAATGTCATGTATTTTTGCCATCGGATTTTGAGAGCACGGATATTTTTCTGCTGAAAAATTCCTCGTACTCCCCCTACCACTCGTGGCGAGGGGCTCGCGCGTCAGTCGCGCTCCCAAGTCTCTCAAAATCCGATGGCAAAAATGCATGACATCGCTTACTCCCCTTCATGAAATCGAAAGTACGCAAGAATTCCATTTACCACTCCTTGCGCGGCAAGTTGTGGCTTATCAATCAAAATTTGCCTATCAACGGAATTTGACAGGAAACCTGCTTCCAGAATCACAGCAGGAGTTCCGGGCGCAAGCGCATTGGCAAATTTTTCATAATTGAACGCGTAATAATGAGTCATGGCAGGTGGAATATACTCGTCAATAGGAAGGTTTGTTGCCTTGCCGTACTCTTCCTCAATCAATGCCGCAAGATTGTTCCCTTCTCCCTTGTCCCACCATGGAGCCGCTATTTTAAATCCGGAATCTTTGCGCGGAGAATTTCCATCGGCATGAATAGCAATAAAAGCATCTGCCGTGTAGTTCGGCGGGATAACGGTTGGCAAAAGTTCCGTGCGTATGCCCTCCTTATCTAAGAGCATGGCAATATGCCAAGCGATCATATAATTTACCTGCCATTCCATCTTCCCGCCTCCGGAAGCTCCATGATTATCTTCAAGCCGCGACAACTCTTCCGGGACCTCATCGTTTTTCCAGTGTCCAATCTGAATTCCCACCTTCCATTCTTTCGCAACCGAAGTCGGCTGAACCGAAAAACGCGCCGAAGGCAACGGCAAAGGTTGTATGGATAAGGTTGGCGCGGGCGAGATGATCTGCAACGCCCGAGGAGTTTGGGATGGCACCGCCGGAAAGACGGTCAAAATTGGAATTTCAGGTACCTCATCTGAACTCTTTCCATGATACTCCAAACGAGTATCATCAGAAGCAGAAGTGATTTTTTCTTCAAAAGCTTGCTCATCCCAATCCACACCTCCAACTCTATTTGCCGCAAACAGATATCCAACTCCGCAAAGTCCGATACAAACAACAGCCCATGCGGTCTTTTTTTGTTCAAAAAAACGTTTGAACATGCCATTATTTTAATTGCGAAAGAAATTCCTTGAGAGAAAACGTATTCAAGATATCTTTTTTCTCGGCCCATCCTCGCCTGGCCTGCGCGATACCCAACGGTAAAAACGCATACTGTTCCATCGCGTGCGCGTCTGAATCAATCACCATGCGTGCCCCGCGCTCCACACATCTTCGAATAAAGTTATCCTTGAGATCCAAGCGTTCGGGAGAAGCGTTAATTTCAAGAATTGTTTTTGTTTCCTTGGCTTTGGCGATGACAACTTCCATATCAAGCTCGATTGGTTTGCGCTTGTTAATCAGTCGGCCCGTGGGATGAAAAAGAATATCAACGTGCGGATTCTTCATCGCCGCGACAACCCTGGCGGTTTGTTCTGATAGCGATAAATTAAAATGAGTATGCACCGCGGCTCCCACCACATCCAATTGCGAAAGTACCTCATCTGCAATATCCAAAGATCCGTCTTTGAGGATATTCACTTCAGCTCCCTTAAGAATACATACCTTTTTCCCTTGAAGCCGAAGTTTTGCGTTCAACGTATCAATTTCCTTCATCTGCCGCAAAAGTTTTTCCTCATCAGTGCCATTTGTCATCGCAAGAGACTTGGTATGATCGGTGATCGCGATATATTCCAATCCCATTTGTTCGGCCGCCAGCGCCATTTCTTCAATAGAATTTTTTCCATCGGTCCAATCGGTTTGAACCTGCAGATCTCCTTTCAAATCGCTGTATCCAATGAGCTTTGGCAACCATGGTTTTTCCCCGTGAAATTCGCGGATTGCCGCGTCAATCTCTCCTGTATCCTCGCGAAGTTCCGGCTCCATATAACTCATCTCAAGTTTTTCATAAATTTCCTTCTCCGTTTTGCCAGCTACCATCTTCTTCCCTTTGAACAAGCCGTATTCATTCATTTTATATCCTTTTTTAATCGCAATTTTTCGCAGCGCAACGTTATGCGCTTTGGAACCCGTAAAGTAATTCAAAGCCGCGCCCCATGATTCCTCCGGGATAACTCTTACATCAACCTCCAAACCATTCCGCAAACGCACATTTATTTTTGTTGTTCCTTTCCCAAAAACGTGCCTGACCGATGGCAATGCAAGAAATTGCTCGGTTACTTTCTCTGGCTTATCGGTGCAAATCAGCAAATCCACGTCTCCAATTGTTTCTTTTCTTCGGCGCAAGGAACCTGCGATGGCGACTTTTCTTACTTCCTTGAATTTGACTACTGCTATCTCCAATTCTCGGGCATGATGAAGCGCGATTCCCAATGGCTTTCTGCCCCCCGTTTGTTGGAGAAACTCAATTCCGCGGAGAATCTTTTCTTGCGACTTCTTTCCGAAACCCGGCAATTTTTGAATCTTCCCCGCTCTTGCCGCTTTTTCCAAATCATTGAGATTTTTAATTTTCAACCGTTCCCAAAGCATACTGATGGTTTGAGGCCCCACTCCTTCCACCGCCATCAGTTCTTCAATTTGAACCGGTGTTTTTGCCTTCAACTCGCGATATTCTTCAAAACTCCCTTTGGTCAAGAGCTGCTCGATATGAAATGCAATTCCCTTCCCGACTCCTGGAATTTTCTGCAAGCCGACGATTCCTTCGCGTTTATACAGGATGCCGATATCTTCATGAAAAGCAGCCACACTTTCGGCCGCTTTTTCATACGCGCGCGGCTTAAACTCTACATGATGCATCGCATACAAAACCGCCATTTCAGAAAGGATATTGGCGATTTGAGCATTATCCAATTGTTTGAGGTTTGCTTGCCTTGTCATGGAGAATAGTTTTCCTTCTTGACAACTTCAGATAAAAACGGTAATCTGAAAATTGTCCACAATGAGAAGGGCGACTGGAATTCACTCATCCCCGCGGGGAGTGATTTCCTCCGCCCCATTGGGAACATACACGACCACTAAGCGTCGTGTTTTTTATGCCGCAAGCCAGCCCCCGTCCACATAGAACGTTGCGCCGGTTACATAACTCGACTCTTCCGAAGCAAGAAACACTGCCATTGCCGCAATCTCTTCTGGCTTTCCCATGCGCTTGAGAGGCACGCGAGCCACAATTTCCTTCAGCATAGCTTCACCAAATTTCGTTTGAGGATCTCTGATCATCGGGGTATCAATAATTCCCGGAGCTACCACATTCACTGTAATTCCCAACTCCGCCCATTCTGCGGCAAGCGTTTCTGACATCCCGATCACTCCACCTTTGGAAGCCGCGTAATGCACAGATCCCGCAAAACCAATTCCGACTCCTCCTGAAGCAATGGAAGCGATATTGATAATTCTGCCCCATTTCTTTTTTGCCATCTCTCTGGCGGCGGCTTGCGCGCACAAAAATTGCCCCTTGAGATTAATTGCCAACAGCGCATCCCATTCTTCCTCTAAAATCTCCAACGCCGGCTTTTGGATATACACCCCTGCGTTATTCACAAGAATATCCAACCCCCCGAATTCTTTCACGATTTGAGCGACTCCGGATTCCACTTCGTCTTTTTTTGAAACATCTATCCTCAACGCAATTGCCTCTCCCCCATTGCTATTGATTTCGTCTGCCACCTTCTGGCAATTTTCTTTACTCAAATCGCTTAGTCCAACCTTTGCGCCCTGTTGCGCCAACGCAAGAGCGTCAGCTTTTCCCATACCCCTTTGCGCACCCGTTACAAGTGCAACTTTTCCTTGAAGATTAAACATATCTTTATCTTAGCATATCTATTTGTATCTGCGCTTGGCTAAAGCATTGACTGTGGATTCAATGGAGTTCATTGGAACGGCAAGTCAAAACTATTCTCTACAAGATTTTCCGTACAATACTCCTCCCCAGCACCGCAAGAATAAGCATTCCGGATCCCGTTAGAATAATTGTCGAACCCGAAGGAATATCCAGGTAATAGGAAATCAGCAAGCCAATGCCAATCGCAAATTCCCCCGCAATAATACTTAACGTTACAAGTCCGATAAAAGAAGGCGCTAACAATTTTCCAATGGCGGCCGGGATAATCAGCAACGCGCTCACGAGAATAATTCCAAGAAGCTTCACTCCCAGAACAATCGTAACAGAAAGAAGAATATAGAAAAGCAAATTCAGCAATTCGGTGTTCATTCCAGATGTCCACGCAGTCTCCCGATCAAAAGCAATCATGGTGAAATGCCGAGCATACCAGAAAAGAACACTAAAAATCACCGCGGCAAGGCCAGCAATCACGAGCATATCCGTCTGGGAAATAGCCAAGATATTCCCAAAAAGAAAGGTGATCAGATCGGGCTGGTACCCATGCTGAAAACTCATAAGCACCACTCCCAAAGCCAAACCGCTTGTAAACAAAACTCCGATCACCACGTCCGAAGATAGATTTGTTTTATGTTCGAGCGCATATACGCCAATTCCAAAAGCAATTCCAACCGCCAACGCGCCCCAAAAAGGATTCGCGCCTGTTACGATTCCAAGCGCGATTCCCGCCAACGAAGCGTGCGCGATGCCGTCTCCAAAAAAAGCCATGCGCCGCATACTCACAAAAACTCCCAAAAACGGCAAAATCAATCCTATGGCGATTCCAGCCAGCAGCGCTCTCTGCATAAAAGCCAATGTAAGAAATTCCATAATGCTTCAGCGTAGGGATGCGTGATGATATAATGTCGCGCCCATTCCAAAAATCTGCTCGAGCAATTCAGGAGTAAGTACGTCTCGGGGCGCACCCTCGCATAATAATTTCTTATTCAGACAAATCACTTGCGTGGCAAAATGGAATACCACATCGAGTTCATGGGAAACCATAACAATCGTATTCTTATATTGCTTGTGCAAACGATCCACTAATTCATAGAATGTCTGCTCCCCTCCCACGTCAATTCCGGCCGATGGCTCGTCTAAATACAGAATTTTCGGGTCATGTATCATTGCCCTTACCAGCAGAACACGTTGAAGCTGTCCGCCAGATAATGAACCAACAAGCGCTGTTTTCGCCTGCGCCATTCCAAAAAAATTCAAATATTCTTCAATCTTTTGGGATGGACATTCAAAATGGGAAAATTTCAGGAATTCCCAGACTGTCAAAGGAAATGTCCGGTCAAAAGAAAATTTCTGCGGCACATAACCAATAAAATTCCTCGCCTCTTTCGGTTGTTTTCCAAATACCGAAATGGTTCCCTTCTGGGGTTTGAGAATCCCCAGCAAAAGCTTCAGTAATGTTGTTTTTCCTGATCCATTGGGTCCGATAATTGCCGTTACCGCGCCAGTTTCAACGCAAAAACTCACTTCTTGCACTACGAGCGAAGACGTGTATGCAAACGCCACATTGGTTACTTCAATTGCGTTTTCCATGGTTATTTCAACGCCTGTGAAATCGCATTTCCATTATACCTCATCAACCCGATATAGCTATCTCTGCCTTCCACTCCTCCAGCTTCATCCAAAAGTGAAAGCGCAAGATTATTATCTTTGGCAAACTGCCGCAACGATTCGCTGTTCATTTGCGGTTCGGCAAACAAAACCTTTATGTTATTTGTTTGTATTTCCTCCCGCAAGCGAGCAAGAAATTGCGGAGTTGGTTCTTCTCCGGCTCGCGGCTCAAAAGTGCCCACAATATGCAAATCGAAATTCTGGGCAAAGTAATAAAACGCGTCGTGCAAGGTAATGATATTTCTGCTTTCAAGTGTCGAGAGCTGTTCTTTGATTTCATGTTCCGCAAGGGAAAGCTCCTGTCCGTACACCCGCGCGTTTTCCCTGTAATCTGCTTCATGTTCCGAATCCAACTCTCCCAGCTTCCGAGCGATGGTATCTGCGATTATTCTCGCGTTTTCGAATGATAACCAATAATGGGGATCAATCGGGCCATGGTCGCGCGCTTCTCCTTCCTCTCCGTGTTCTTCGAGAGATGAGAGCAACGCAATCCCTTGATCAACCAGTGTAATTTCGCTTCCCGGAATTGCTTCTTTTGCTTTTGTTACCCAATCATCCGCACCGTATCCAATGGCAAAAATTGCCTTTGTTCCTTGAAGATTCGCCAACTGGCGAGGAGAAAATTCATAAAAATGAGGCGAGGCGCCAGGAGGCACCAGGAGCTCAACATTCGCATATTCGCCGGCAACATTTTTCGCAATATCATACAAAGGGGAAAAAGTCGCCGCCACTTTCAACTGCTTTTCATCCCGCCCATCCTCTCTCGCAGAATCCCACAAAGCCCAAATTCCATACCCGGCAAACAAAACTGCGAAAAGCGTGGCGATCCCGATAGGGAAAAATTTTTTCATACACTTTTATCTTAACGCAACGCAGTTGCGAGTGTCAAGTTGATGCTTCTGGGGATTGGGAACATTGTGCTTGCAAGCACAATGTTCCCAATCCCCAGATTTTCCAAATCCAAATAGCATGAGTGCACAGAAAAACAAAACTGCCTCTACCGGCAGAAAAAAAACGAGCCAGACAAAGAATGTCTGGCCCTAGAGAAAAATAAGGATGTGCGCTCCTCGGAAACTGAAGTGCAAGCGGCACTCATTTCCATTTTTTAATGAATAAGGAGGTAAGGAGAGGAAGTGTTTTCGCAAAAAGACATCCTTCCAATCATCCTTACATTACTGTTACATTAAAAAGAACTGCTAAGAAAAAGGGGCATGTTAACACGTTATTTAAGGGAGTCCATCCAACTATGCTCAACTTTTCGCATTTGGCGACCCAGGTGCCAACTCGTCCCCTTCTTCTTGCCGCCATTATACACGAGCAAGAAATATTGTCAAGCAGCAGAGGGGCCAAGAACAAAACAAAAGGGGATGCATGAGCATCCCCTTATTTCCTTTACTCCTCACTGCTCTCCCAACATCTCTTCCACTAAAGTCGCATGGAACTCATCGCGGAATTTCATTCCTTCAAGTTCCGTGCCTCTTACCCTACACAGAATAATGTTCGGGCGCTGTTCCATTGCTTTGCGCAACTCCGCGAATCTCCCCTCCGAAGAAACATGGATTTCGCCTCGATAAATCCCCCGAAGCTCAACAGTCAGCGGATTCTCCTTTACCACAGGACTTTCCAACCGAATCCGCCGCAGAGTGAGAATCGTTCGCCTGGGCAGGAATGCTTCAGCAACAAATACCGGAGGGAATAATTCCCTCTCATTTGTCAACACAAGTTGAGTTAAAGGGAAATTTGCTTCTCCTGCGGCGCGCATGAGAGCTTCAGTACATGTTTCAAGCCCACACGCCCCCGGTCTTCTCTCAATCTCGACTTCCAACAGAACTGCCTCCCCATTCACCTCCCGAACAATCACCCATAACCCATTAGGACTTTGGACAGATATCAGAACAGTACTCCTAATTCTCGCAATAAATTCCAACGTCGTTCCTCTCTTTCTGCACAGGATACCCACCTTTTACATCATCTTTCTTAAAAGTCAATGGGAATCGCGCAACTCTTCTCCCGCATGACTGCCCGCCACATATCCGGTAGTCCAGCACAGTTGAAGAGAATAACCTCCCGACGGACGATTAACATGCAAAAGATCACCTGTAATATACAGGTTGTCATATAGTTTCGATCGCATACTGCGGGTATCAATTTCCTCCAGCACAGCTCCCCCATCCACGACAATCGCGCGGTCATATCCCAGCAAATTGGTAATTGTAACCGGCAAACACTTCATCAGCTTGGCAATTTCTCTCCGTTGCTCCTTTGTAACACTATGCACTTTTCCATCTTCGCTGATCTTTTTAGAGATTTCAACAAAGGGTGCGACAACAGCGCTTGGCATAAACTCTTTGAGCATATTCTTGAGCAGTTTATTTTTATTCCTCTCAAAGACATCCAGAATATGAGCTTCCAGTTTCCTCAAATCAACATCAGGCGTAATATCAATCTCCGCAGTTACCACGCCTTCATGCAGGAGATCGCTTACTTTCGCGGCGCTATTTAATACGCAAGGACCGGAAAGGCCAAAATGCGTAAAAAGTATTTCCCCTGTTTTGGAAAACTGTTTCTTTCCGTTCACAAAGAAAGTAATTCCTGCTTTTGCTAAAGCTACTCCCGATAATTTTTTTGCCCATTGCTCCCGCACAGCCAAAGGTACAAGCGTGGGCGTGGGAACTTGGACTGTATGTCCGAGTTTCCCCAGCCAATCGAAACCATCGCCTGTAGAACCGGTTTCAGGATGAGAGAATCCACCGGAAGAGAGGATCATGGTGTACGCGCGATATTCTCCGCGCGAACTTTTGACTCCCAATACAGACCGTTTCCCATCCGTGATAATTTCCCGAACCAGCGTATCGAGCTGAAGCATTACCTTATTTTTCCTTATATATTCTTCCAGAACGCGCACCACATCTGAAGCTCGTTCTGTCTGCGGAAAAACTCGTTTTTTCTCTTGTACCACAAGCGGCAACCCTTTTGACTCAAAAAATGCATAAGTATCTTTTACGCCAAATTGGGAAAAAGGCGAGTATAGAAATTGCTCGGCCTTCCCGTAATGTCGGAGCAATGCCCGATCGTCAAATTCGGCATTGGCGATATTGCACCTTCCACCGCCTGTGATTCTTAACTTCTCTCCAAGCCGCTTGTTTTTTTCAAGCAAGAGCACGCGTTTGCCGCGTTCTGCCGCGCGTCCCGCGGCTATCATTCCGGAAGCTCCGCCTCCAACAACAATAACATCAAAATCTGCATTCATAAGGCATGCGCACCCTAGACAAGCAATTTCAATAATTCCGGGAATTTTTCTTTTTCCATATCCTCTAACGTAAAATGCCCTTTATTAGAAAAAGTATGCAACTTGGCTTTGGGCAAAGCGGCGCAAATCATATCCACCGATTGCTTCACCCCTTCCACTGTATCATCGGTAGAATACACAACAATAATTTGCCCAACCCGATCCTGCAAAGTTGCGTCAACAGTAAAATCCAGAAAATCCTGGCGCTTGCGCATCTCATCCAGATAAGGCGCAACAAGCGCAAGTTTTTCTCCTTCCTTTTTATTTTCTCCAAGCCAGCGCAACAGAAAACCAGCTCCGCAGCTATGGCCCACAAGAAAAGTTCCTTTCGTAACTTCAAACCGATCCATCACCCTTTTCCATTTTTCATATCGCGGCTCGTATGGGGCTGGCATTTCCGGTGTCTGCGCCTGAATTCCTCGTATCGCCAACTGCTTTTGAAGCCATGGAAACCAATGGCTGTTGGAGCTGGAAGGAAACTGTTCGCTTAAAAATTCCTCCTTACTCGCACATCCATGCACTAAAATCGCGTTTTTCATATTTTATTTTACCAGACTTTGCTATATACAAAAAGGGTCCCATCGGGAATACTCCCGATGAAACCCTTACATCCCCTTCTTTCAGCTTAATTCCAAAACTCCTTTCACATATTCTATTATATCCGCGACGCTTTCAAACCCAAACGCATTTTTATGCGGAATTTGGAATCGTCGGCCAGATTGCATAAACGTTTCTTGCAACGCTTCCACAAGCTGGACGAGATTCAAAGAATCTATCCCTAGATCTGCAAGCAAATCAGTCGGATGGACGGAGCGCATACCAGGGACATCCGCAGGACTGCAATGCTCCTGTATAACCTCAATAACCCGACGTTCAATTTCCGGCATATCAACCCTCCTGAAAAAACTAGCGCTAGAATAGACCTTCAAAGCAACTTTGTCAATAATGAAACTTATCCTAGCATACTCCCGATGAAACCCTTCTATACGGAAGCTGCCCGCAATATCTTTCATTTCATTGCCAAAGCATCGCGAAGTTCATCAACTTTATCTTCCAACTTCTCAATTCTCCGTTGATGATCTCCAATCAAAATTCCTTCAATGCGATCAAGTCGTCCGTCAATGCCATCAAAGCACTCATCCACAATGTTAAACCGAGTATCCATTTCTTCTCGCATCTGCATAAATTTTTCATCCACCCCATGAAAACCCTCGGCAATCATCCGCGCTAACCCTTCGTTTGTAACTTCGCCGTGATTGTTTTGCATATTCCCATTATATGCCTCCCTCCAAACCCCGCAACCTGCTCCGACATTTTCTTTACAAATTAACTGCTTTCCATCATCCGCGCAGAACCCCGCCTGAAAAGCTATGGCGAAATACAACCTCGTCTTTGTGTAAAATCTGTTCCTGTCCTTCAAAACTTGCGATATCTCCAGTCCATTCACATATATATTTCCATTCGCCTTGGGCAAACTCTTTTGGCCCGCGCGGCTGAAATACTGTCTTCTCTCCTTGAGATAACACAATTTTCAAAAACTCATAAGTCTGATTGGCAAAATGCTTATCATTTTGATACGTGCGTTCCATTCCGCCGCTATACTGCTGTGTCCAAATCGGATTACCCCCATACCAAACAACTTCTTGCCCGGCTGAAGTGAAAAATCCGGCATAACTGTCTCGATATGCAAACTTTCCTTCCGCATATTCAAATTCCGTAAAACCAATCCGTTGACTTTGAGCTTTGCCTCCATTGCCAGCATACGTCGCCTTCGTTGCTTTCCCCAAAAATTCATGCAATTCTTCAAGTGAATATCCCATATTTTTACTGTAGCAAAACTTCGATAGCATAAAAAGTAAACCTCGGTCAGCTTGTCGCCGAACCGAGGCCATTGAACTCGTTATAAGAGAAACTATTCAGCTATAATCGCATCCCCCACGTCAACGAAACCAGATTGGATAACTTCAGCGAGAATTCCGCCGCAATTGGTAAAAGCAGAAAGAAGAAGTCAAAACAATCATTTTTTGTATATATGTTCCAGCGAACTCTAGAATTTTATCCTTAGATTCTCTATAGTAAATAAGATGCATAGAACACAAATCGGTTTGGCACTAGGCGGCGGAGGCGCAAGAGGATTTGCTCATATTGGTGTACTGCAAGCGCTCGAGCAAGCAGATATAGAAATTCGCTGTCTATCTGGCACTTCCATGGGAGCTGTGATCGCCGCTGGATATGCTCATAAAAAAGATCTTAAGCGTCTAGAAAAGCATGTTTTAGATTTTGCATACTTGGATTTCATCAAATATCATAATCGAAACATCTCTATAGACATACATAAACTCATCGCGTACTTTGACGATTATCTCGAAAATTCAGATTTCAGCGAATTGCAAATTCCCTTACAGATATTAACCGCAGACTTAAAAGAAATGCGGGGGTTTGTAATCAATCAGGGTAAAGTGTCCAGAGCAATTGCCGCGGCCTGCACAGCGCCTTATATCCAGAAACCGATTCAATATGGAAACCGCTTATTAGTTGACGGCGGAGTGCTTTCAGATGTTCCAATTGAATTAGTTGATAATCCTATTATTGATATGATTATCGGAGTAAAAGTGGCCTCAAAGCATCCGCGCGATGAGAGAGATGATTTTTCCATGAATAAACTTCAAAAACTAATGATTTCAAAATTTCCTCTCTTGTCATTTCTTTGGCATAAGCAAATAAGCGCATATATGAGGCATTCCAAAAGAATTGTTCATAACGAACTCGCGCAATTAAGAATTGCTATGGTCAAAAAACCACTTGTCTTGATTGAACCGGAGCTTGGAGATATGAGTACCTTCTCATTCGACCAAGCCGATAAAGCCATAGAAGCCGGATATATTGCTACTATCAAAGCGTTACCAACTTTGCGAAGCGCAGATTATTCGAATAGAGCGAATCAGGAAGTTTTACGTTCTAGTTTTTAGAAATATCCTGATGACTTAACACGTAATCCGCCACTTCTTTCACCGTTGTTACCTTTATGATTTCCGCGGGATTGATAACGATATTATGCTTATTTTTCAGAATAGAGATAAATTCAATAATATCCATGGAATCTTTTGCCACATCTTCGAGAGGCGTTGCACTATTAATTGAACCTCTTTTCTGCTCAAAAACAGCTTCGATTATTTCAATAATTTTTTGTTCAGTTAGTTTCATTGTAAATAGGTTATCTTCACTATACGTTTTTGAATCTCCTCATAGGGATAACAATAACCAATAACATATCCTTCACGCAAAAATACTTTTGCAAACCACTTTGAGCATTCAACGATTACAGAATAATCTTTTTTATCTTTCTCTATTTTCATATCCGTAAATGGATAAGCGATGCCTACTCCCAACGCCTTGGATACTGCTTCTTTCATAACCCATATCTTTGTTACTATTGTATCTGGATTTTCTTCATCAAACAAACTTATTTCCTCTTCTGATGCGATGCTTCGCAATAGACTCTCCTCATGGTTTCGGATCAACTCTACATCTACGCCTATCTTAAAAAAAGCTGCGCCAGCTATACCTAATCCATAAGAATGCGCGATAGAGCAAAACATACTGGATATATCTAAAACTGGCTTACCAAAATTGTTATACTGAATTATAACCTTTTTAAAATCATTTTCTGAAACTGAATGCTTTACCGCAATCCTTCCTAAAAGTTTATCGCGGAGCTTGTTACCTTGGAAATTTCCAGAAAGATACGTTAATTCATCAGAAGAGAAATATTCCTCTTCTACAACTTTATCTGACAAGTATGAGCTACTTACTACGACAAGTTGCATATGCATAAACTCTTGAAACATAAAAATATGGAGTCATTCTACCAATTCCTTTCTCTTTTTGAAAATTATGGCGATAACGAATCTTTATGCACATCCGATGAAAGTATTAAATTTACTTATAGGAACCTTGCGAAAGAAATAAAAAACTTTAGCCATTTCGTATCAACCAGAATAAAACCCGGACAAAGAGTTGTTTTATTAGATCTGCATGGACCGCATTGGGTTATAGCATTCTTTTCAATTGTTCTTAATAAAGCGATCGCTGTGCCGATAGACAAAAGAATGAATCAAGCATTACAAGAAGAGATATTCAAAATGGTGGACGCGGAACTCTTAATCACCTGCAATCCATATATAAAATTTCCAAAAAGAATAATCGTCTATGAAGAAGAAAAACTGCCAAGTTCAGAATGGAAACCAGAAAAAGTAGCATTAGATACCCTCTGCGAGATCATCTTCACATCCGGAACTTGGGGAAAACCAAAGGGAGTAGCACTAACTCACAGAAACATCCTCTCTAACTTACATTCCGTTCTTCAGGTATACAAACCAAAACAAGGAGAGAAGGTTTTATCGGTTCTGCCGCTTTCCCATGCATATGAACAAATGTGCGGCCTTTTACTCCCTATCGCGTCAGGTTGCCATATTATTTACCAGAGCTCACTGGATAGCTTTTCATTATTACAATCCCTCCAGAAATTTAAAGTGCACTATATGGTTGTGGTGCCTCGCTTCCTCGAACTTTTTCAATCCAGTATTACCAGCAATCTCGGAAAATCAAAGCCGATTTTCTCTTTCCTGCTAAAAATCTCAAAGTATTTACCGAAATTCCTCAAGCAACTTATTTTTACTTCATTACACAAAAAGTTTGGCGGCAACCTCAAAACCTTTATCGTGGGAGGAGCTCCTTTTTCAAATAATTTAGAGGATTTTTTCAAGACATTGGGATTTACCTGTATTATTGGATATGGTTTATCGGAATCTTCTCCTGTGCTGACAGTATCTCAAGAAAAGAAACGCCCCAAAGATTCAGTTGGGTACCCTATTCCCCAAGTTACAATAGCAATTGCAGACGATGGGGAAATCATCGCCTCTGGTCCAAATATCTCGCCAGGATACTGGCCATTAGAGCAATTTCATACCGGAGTATTACATACAGGAGATATTGGCGCCTTAGACGAGAAAGGCAGACTCTATGTGATGGGAAGGAAGAAAAATATGGTCGTATTTTCCACTGGTGATAAAATTCAGCTTGAGGATATCGAGGATTCCGCAACCAAATTAGACGGGATATCAGAAGTATGCGTGATCGCAGTTGGCAAAAACAATTCCGAACTGATCCTTTTCTATACAGGAACCGCGAAAGAAGAAACAATAATCGAATATCTCAATCAAAAACTTCCGCTCTATGCAAGAATACACAAAGTTATAAAATGGCACGAGGAGAAACTCCCTTCCTCCCATACCATGAAAATCCAGCGAAATATTATTCGCAATACCTATGCAACAGACTAAAACACTCCCCCTTATCCTCTTTATTCAATTTATTGAAATTACTGCGTATGCAATGCTTCTTCCCTTAATTCCATTTTATGCCCAAACTCTTGGAGCGCATCCCCTTACGATTGGTTGGATATTTGCCTCCTATTCAATTTTACAACTGTTTACTTCGCCATTCCTAGGAAAACTTAGCGACTTACATGGAAGAAAAAGGATATTCCTTCTGGGTCAATTCGGCACATTCTTGGGATTTATCATCCTTGGATTTTCAAAGACAATACCCCTCGTCTTTATTTCTCGCATTACAGATGGATTGACTGGAGGGAACCAAACTGTTTCTTATGCGGCAATCAGCGATATAACTTCTGAAAGAGATCGAGCAAAAGCTTTTGGTTATATGGGGTCAATTCTCGCGATTGGATTGCTTACCGGGCTTCCGCTTGGAATTTTTTTGTATAAATTTGGCTTTTCATTCGTCTCGTTTTTTGCAGCTGCCATTTTTCTCGGGAGTACCGTTTTGACAATATTCTTCCTTCCAGAAACAAGAACATCCACAACACTTACTCATACCACAAAAAGCTCTTTCACGCATTACCTAAAAGACAAAGCTATTCGTTTAATCCTTCTAAGGATTTTATTTTTTACTCTTCCCCTGAATATTTTTATATTTGGGTTTTCTCTCTTTGTTCAAAAGCAACTGGATTTTAATGCGCAATACGCAGGATATTCACTTGCGTTTATGGGTATTATAGGTATTCTCTTTCAAGTACTATTTTTCGGATCGATTGTTTCAAAACTAGGAGATACGAAAGCATCTTATTTGGGTTTTCTCTTATTAATAACAGGATTTTTTGTACTTTCGGCGGTAGTGTCGATTCCAATTCTCTTCCTATCACTTACTCTTATCATTTCAGGCACCGTACTCGCCACAAATACATTAAGCAGTTTACTTACAAAATCAGTAAGCA
This sequence comes from Candidatus Wildermuthbacteria bacterium RIFCSPHIGHO2_02_FULL_45_25, assembly GCA_001823215.1. Lineage (GTDB taxonomy): Bacteria > Patescibacteriota > Minisyncoccia > Minisyncoccales > UBA10102 > O2-12-FULL-45-9. The sequence continues at coordinate 51,115 of MHTV01000042.1, forward strand.
TTCATGAGTACGGTCATATTATTGGACTCAATCAATCAATAAACAGCATCTGCCAGATACTGGGTCCCTTGATAGCTGGTCTCCTCATCGCGAGATTTGAGAACTGGATTTTTGGTTTCACTGCTGCTCTCATCGCATTATTTGGAATTTTGTTTAGCACCAAATTAAATAAACTCTATGACTGACCAATTATTCATCCTCATACCTCATCTGAATAATGACCATAAGGATATTTGAATTTCTCTTCGCTGTAAATCGGTCCGTGCTTTTTTATGTGCAAATAGCACCGTCCCCATAGTAATAATAATTTCATTCTTCCCTCTTTTCGCAGTCTTCGGGGCGAAGCAAATACATAAGGGTGATAATATAAATGAAATGCCGCGCCATTTTTTCGAGACCGTCTAAGATAATCAATATCCTCTCCAATGATAACGCCCTCCTTAAAACCGTTTATACTTTCATGATTCCTCTTTGTCGTAAAGATAAATGATCCACCATTCAAGGGATCTCCAAATAATCGCGCGAGAGATATAAACGTAAACGCAATAACAATAAATAAGTAATCGAGGAGATTAAATTTGAGAGGGAGGTGAAATACAAACCCAACAAATTTTTCGCTGCGCGGTGTTTTTTGCGATAATGTATTCAGGAAATTATGAGGGAGCACAATATCAGCATCGAGGAATAAAAGATATGTATATATTGCCTTTTCCGCGCCCCTATTCCTTTGATACGGAAGACCCCTGTGTACCTGTAGTATTTGTAAATCCTGAAGCTGTGTATGAAATTTTCGAGCTTCGCTGACCGTATGATCTTGAGAATGTCCATCCACAACGATTACCTGAAGCTTTCCTTGAAAATTTTGCGACGCGATTGAATTGAGAAGTTTTGGTAGATATTTTTCTTCGTTGAGCGCAGGAATGACTATGGAAAGTTCTTTTATCATACTATAGTATAAGATAAGTTTACTGTTATTTATAGAAAAACAATTAATCTCGCACAACTTCACCATGACTGTATTAGAAAAAATTGCCGCCCTGTATGACTCTGCTTCAGATATGCAGATCATATCTAATTATTCTCATAACGGATGGGGAATATTTCTATTTGCGGTAGCTTGTCTCATGCTTCTTGCTGGCTTTGGCTATAAAAAGAAAATTCTATCTCATGCCGTGCCAATTATCTTGCTCTTCATGGAAGGAATTTTCCTTATCTATTTTTTCTTCAATCGAGGTATTGAAAAATCTCTGCTCGTAGGACAACTTATATTCACCTTTCCTGAGATTTATGTTCACATAGCTATGGCTACTTTCACCATTCTCGGAAATACTATTGAATTGCTCTATGTTGCAGGCAAAATCAAGAATCCGCTTGCGGCCTTCGCATTTCCTTCATGGTTTATTGGTGTTGGATATCTGAACATCTTGCATCCCCATGCAGGACTTCATGACCCCGCAAATATGTTCTTTCATTCCGTGCTTGGATCATTGTTTATTCTCACTGGAATCATGATTTTAATATATCGACTTATCAAAAATCCCGCATGCGAACTTGCGGCCATCATAACTGCTTCAGCCACTCTTATGGCTCTTTCAGCAATGCTTGTGCAATATAAAGAACCTATTCTCGCCTATCAAGTATATTTTCCAATAAGAGAAAGCGGCATACCTGCGCTTGATATGAAAGATAAAGGGGCAATTTATATTTCAAAAGATGGAATGATCCCGCAAAACATTAAAATCAAAGCGGGAGGGCAAGTCGCATTTATTCAAATTGACTCTAGTTGGCATGACATTTCTTCAGGTCTCCATCCCATACATACTGAATACCCGCCGCTCAACATCGGCTTCTTGAAAGAAGGAGAAACTCATCTGGTCGTATTTCCGACATCGGGAATTTTTGGCTTCCATGACCATATCAATGAAACCGATACAAGATTTCAAGGGAACATTGAGGTATATGACTAATAGGTGAACAATTTCCCTTGCCATACTTTTTCGTTTGGATTACTTATGTATTCTTTTCTGCCGCCAATGGAATCCACCCATAGTTTTATATCTTGTATCCCATTGTTAAAATCATAAGGTGGATCATAATGCAAATCCCGCTTAATTTTTTCAATCGAAAGTGTTGATTCTTGAGAGAACTGTCTTACTATATCTCTTGTGAAAAGAGGTGTTTTTTTATGAGAAAAGATTCGATTTTGCGTTTCAAACAAAACAGCGATTCCATACGCAGCAAGATAAGGTACGTTGTACACTCTCGGATGAAGATCAAAAGCAAGGCATAATCTTTTCAAAAGCTCGTTTACGGTGAGTGTTTTATCATCTGTAACGTTGAAGATACGAAACATCTCCAATTTTGCCGCAAGAAGAAGTGAAACTGCATAACAGATATTCCCCACATGCGTGATTGAAAATTCATTTGTTCCATCTCCAATCACAAACTCCTTGCCTCTTTCTGCAAATTTAAGGATACGAGGCACAATATGCCGATCGCCTGGTCCATAAATTACATGGGGTCTTAAAATCGTAACTTTTCTATATTTATTTGAAAAATCTTTAACCATTCTTTCCGCTTGAGCTTTTGTAGCTCCATAGTTATTTGCGTATTTTTCTGGATATAGAGAATCCTCGGTCGCTAAATGCTTTCCATACCAAGGATTATACACACTTGCGGTACTCATATATATAAAGTGTTCCGCTCCTTCCGCAAATTCCAAAGCGCGTTTTGTGCCCATTACATTAAGGTCATACATATCTCTATAGCGTCCCCACGTGTCTACAAATCCTGCGCAATGAATAAAGATATCAGCTTCACACCTCTCCAAAATCGGGCGCGTTATATCCCACAGACGAAAATCAGCAAATTTGAGAAGGTTTTCTGCGGGTTTTGAACGTCCATACGCCACTATGTTATGTCCTTGAGATGAAAGATGTCTCACCAAATGAGATCCCACAAATCCCGTCGCGCCAGTTATTCCTATTTTCATACAAATTATTTCTTAAAAAGCTCTTGCAGTTTTTTCTTATCAATCTTTGATTGACGGCCAAACCGAGGTAATTTCATGATACTAATTTCATCAGGAAGCGCATGTATATCTATAGAATATGTTCCACTCCGAATACTTCGTTCAACAACTTCTGCAACATTCTTATCTTCAAGATTATATGGCTCAACTACTAAAATAATCGCTTCATCTTCTGCTTGCTCATCTCGGATACCAATAAGAGCACACGCGGCGACACCTGGTATTTGTTGTATGATTGGTTCATAAAGTCCGGGATATATATTAGACCCACTGCACAATAGCATTCGTGTGCAGCCGCAGGAAAACACCGGCGGCTTTTTGTTATGCTCGTTTCAGATTGTAGAGT
>MHTV01000043.1 GCA_001823215.1 Candidatus Wildermuthbacteria bacterium RIFCSPHIGHO2_02_FULL_45_25
TGAAGAAATTATCCAATGTTATTATTACTCCGCATATTGCTTCGGCAACCAAAGAAGCGAGAGAGAAAATGTCTGAAATGGTAGCTGAAAATGTGATCGCCGCATTGTCTTGTAGGGAAGCTCCAAATCTGGTGCGTTCCGCGTAGTACAAGAAAGTTGTAGAAAGATTTTGAATTACGAAATGCCGTCGAGCAAGACATTTCGTAATCTACAGCGATAGAAACTCTTGATTTTCCACAGGAGTACAGAGGAAGAGAGTTTTTATTTTTGCGGATTTTGATATAGTAAAACCATGGCCGAATTTCGTGCGGAAGTGCAACATCAGATGATCGGGTATATCATAGGCGCTTTTGGACTTGTTGCCGGTTTAGCGTGGAATAACGCGATCACAGCTTTGATTGAACAGATATTTCCATTGGAGTCCAATACGGTAATCGCAAAATTTATGTACGCGATTGTTTTAACGATTTTCGTTGTTTTGCTTACAAGATATCTGCTAAAGGTTTTTCATAATCAGATAAGTTCAAATAGTTGAAAGCAAACTATGGAAGAAACGATTCGAAATTTCCCAAAACAGTTTGAATACAATCCTGTTATCGAAAACGAAGCAAAACTCCAAAGAACGGGAAAATATCTTTTGTGCGGCATGGGAGGATCGCACTTGCAGGGCGACATTTTTCAAAGCGTTCTGCCCGGATTTGATTTGTCTGTGTATCAAGATTATGGATTGCCATGTTGGCCCGAAGAAGCGCTCAAGAAGACGTTGATTATCGCCAGTTCGTATTCTGGCAATACCGAAGAAACAGTAAGCGGATTTCAGGAAGCCCTTGAGAAAGGGTATTCTCTTGTGGTGATCTCAACGGGCGGGAAGTTGCTTGAGATGGCAAAAGAGAAGGGTATTCCCTATGTGCAAATTCCAGACACCGGCATTCAGCCGCGCTCTGCTCTTGGGTTTACTTTCAAGGCGTTGGCAAAAGTGGTTGGCCGCGATGACCTTGTGCGTCAAGCCGGAGAACTTGCGGGTATTCTCAAGCCAGATGTTCTTGAGCAGGAAGGCAAGGAACTTATCAAGCATTTTGAGGGGAAAATTCCGCTTATCTATGGCTCAAACCGAAATTACGCAATCGCGTACAACTGGAAGATTAAGTTTAATGAAACAGGCAAGATTCCCGCATTTTACAATATCTTCCCCGAATTAAATCATAATGAAATGAACGGGTTTGATGTTACTGAACGAACAAAAGAACTTACGAATGCATTTTTTTTCTTTTTCATTCGAGACGCCGAAGATCATCCCCGTATTCAAAAAAGAATAGCGGTTTTGCATGAGCAACTATACCAAAGGGGATTCCCAGTAATGCTTATTGATCTTGAAGGCAGCTCGCGATTGGAACGGATTTTCTCTTGCTTGTTGTTGGCAGATTGGCTTGCTTTTTACATAGCGAAATTCTATGGAAGGGATCCAGAAAAGGTTCCCATGATCGAAGAGTTTAAAAAAATGATGAGCTCATAGTATGATGATGTATCCCCCGAAAAGAATTCCTGAAAGAGGTTTCACCCTCATTGAACTCCTCGTGGTTATCGCAATCATTGGATTGCTTGCTTCCATTGTTACTGTTTCTCTTTCAAGTTCCCAAGATCGGGCAAAACAAGCAAAGATTGAGAGTTTTGCTGCGCAAGTGCATCACGCGCTTGCGGCGGATGCAGTGGGGATTTGGAAATTTGAAGAAAATGGTATTACGGTGGCAGATATTTCAGGAAACAAAATAAATGGATCGTTGAGCAATGCGGCAGCAAGACAGTCAGATGCTCAATGCGGTTTAGGTTTTGGAGGATGTTTGAATCTGGCCGATACATATTCGGTTGGTTTTGGAGATCCTGTTAGTCTGCGGATTCAAAAAGAAATTACGATTAGCGCGTGGATTCGTACATCTGGCGATACGACCTCTGGAGGTGGTGCAATTGTTTCCAAATATGTAGATGGAAATAATTTTTGGTACCAACTGGCAGTAGGTGGCACTGCTATTTTTGGAACTGTGCCAGCGAATTATATTGCATTTGCCGTTTCGAGCGGAACTGTCCCTAATGCTAATGCAAATATTGTTGTTTCTCCAGCATCTATTGCTGACGGGAAATGGCATCATGTCGTGGGAACTTTTAAACCAAACGACATGGTGCGCTTATATATTGATGGCCAACTTGTTGACGGAGAATCAACAACATTGACAACAATAGGCGCTACTTCAACAGCAGCAGTAAGTGTGAAGATAGGAAATAGTAACTATCCTGGAACATTTAACGGATTTGTGGATGAAGTTGGTATTTATGCTCGTACACTTACCGCAGGAGACGTGGGCTATTTATATGCGCAAGGGCTTAAAAAGCTGCAGATTGCCGGAGAATTATAGATAAAGACTATGAAAATCCTTATTTTTGCCACAACCGGATCCCGCGTTCATGAAATTCGCGAGGATCATCTGCAAAAACTTCGTGAAGTTAATTCGAATATCGAAGTTATCGCAATACCCGCAGGGGATGAGATACAGATATCTCAACATTTGCCGGAAGCCGAAGTGATAGGGGGTAATCCTCATGCTTTGCCTGTCTCTTTTGCGCAAGCGAAAAAGCTCAAATGGATTCAATTGCTTTCCGCGGGAGTGGATAAAGTATTAACTCCCGAAGTTAAACAATCAGATATTTTGCTTACGAATGTCTCCGGAGTTCACGTCATTCCAATCGCGGAGCATGTATTAGGTTTTTTGCTTTTGTATACGAGAAAATTCAAGGAAACGCTTGCGAATCAACGCGAGGGAATATGGCGCCGGCGAGACGATGTAACGGAATTGCGGGGGAAAACAGTTTGTATTGCGGGATTAGGGCGCATCGGAACGGAGATTGCTCGTGTTTTGGATTGCTTGGGAGTTCGGATGATTGGAGTGGATGTGCCGGGAAAGGAGAAGCCCTCATTTTTGGAAAGCATGTATACCACTCAAGAATGGAATAAAGCCCTGTCGCAAGCCGATTTTGTGGTATTGTCTCTTCCGTATACTTTAACCACGCATCATTTGTTTGGGAAAGAGAAGTTTGCTATGATGAAACCAAGCTCCGTGTTTGTCAATATCGGGAGAGGGGCGGTGGTGAACGAGCCAGAACTAATTGAAGCTCTTGAACATCATACCATTGCGGGAGCCGCATTGGATGTTACCGAGCAAGAGCCCCTTTCACCAGAAAGCCCTTTGTGGACTATGCCCAATGTGGTGATTACGCCTCATCAGTCCGGGCACTCTGAAAAAATGATGGATCGGGCGTTTGATATGTTTGCCGAAAATTTGCGCGCGTATCTGAACGGACAAAAAATGAACACGCTCGTGGACAAAGAACGGGGGTATTAACTAATCAATAATAATCAAACCTATGCAAAATGAACTTTCTCTCTTCATCAAGGAAGCATTGGAAAAAGGGCAGAGCAGGGAAGCAATCCAAAGCGCTTTGCAAAAAGCGGGCTGGCGTCAGGAGGAAATAGCCAACGGCTTATCTCTTTTTGCGGATATTCATTTTCCCGTTGCGGTGCCCCGGCCAAAGCCGTATCTTCAGGCGAGGGAAGCATTTTTGTATTTAATTTCTTTTATTGCGCTGTATGTGTCCGCGTTCAGTTTTGGGCTTTTGCTGTTTAATTTCGTGGACCATTGGTTTCCCGATCCCGTAAGTTTCCGGCAGGGGTTTTCCGCAGGCGCCATCCGCATGGGATTGGCTTCCATTATTGTCGCTTTCCCTCTCTATCTTTTTATGATGTGGTTGCTTGCGCGGGGAGCGGTAAAGGATCCCGAGCGACGCCGATCAAAGGTTGGCAAATGGCTTACATATCTGACGCTTGTGGTGGCAGCTGCCATTATCTTGGGCGATCTTATTGTGGTAGTGGCTGGATTGCTGGGCGGTGAACTTACCATACGATTTATCCTCAAGGCGCTGGTTGTTTTGGCGGTTACCGGAAGTATTTTCGGGTACTATTTGTGGAGCTTGCAAGCAGAAGAAAAAGAAAAGTAATCTTCGTATTATGACAAAATCAAAAATTTTCGCGCTCGGAATCAGCATTACATTTCTTGCGGCGATTATCTACGGCTTTATCCTGCTTGGCTCGCCGTCTACTCAACGCGCCATGAGACTTGATCAGCAAAGAGTAAGCAATTTGCAGAACATTTTGTATGCTGTGGATTCTTATTGGGACCGGAACGGCACATTGCCTCAATCGCTCAATGATCTGCAGGGTACCGGGTATTGGGTCGAATCCGTTACGGATCCCGCAACAAGTCAACCGTACGAATACCGCATCTTGTCTGAAAAGGAATATGAATTGTGCGCTGTGTTTCAATCGCGTTCAGAAGAGCAGCAATCTGAATACCCGCGCGCGTTCTCCGAGAGAATATGGGATCATCAAGAAGGAAGGCAATGTTTCCAAATTGAGGCCCAAAAGCTCACTCAAGTGAAAGGAATATAGTGTTCTGCTGGCGTATGAAAATCTCCAAACATATCCATTCGTGTCTTCTCGTGGAGGAGCAGGGCAAGGCGGTTCTTATTGATCCGGGGAGCTATACCCTGCAGGAAACCGCCTTGAATATCGAAGATCTCAAGCAATTAGACGCGGTTCTTATCACGCATGAGCATGCCGACCATGTATCTCTGGAACTTTTGCGGCGGATTATGGAAAAATTTCCTGATATTGCGATTTTAACGAATAAGCAGGTTGCCGCAAAACTTGCGCGAGAGCATATCGAAGTTTTCAAAAAAGAAGAACCGAGTTTCATTAAGAAACAGAATGCTCCGCATGAGAAAATTCTTGGCGCGATTCCTGAAAACACGCTTTTCCATGTATTTGGGAAACTCACGCATCCTGGTGATTCATTTCAGTTTGCAAAAACAAAAGAAATCCTTGCTTTGCCCATCCAAGCTCCGTGGGGGAGTATGGTTCAGGCGGTGGAAAAAGCGGTGGAAATAAAGCCCAAACTTGTGATTCCCATTCATGACTGGCATTTGCGGGATGAAGCGCGAAAACATTTTTATGATGCGGCGGAAAACTATTTGCGGACTCGCGGAATCGAATTTCGCGGGCTTGAAGTTGGGGAAACGTTGGAGTGTTGATTCGCGGTACTGATAAGGAAGTATAATTTGTACAAACTTTTTATTTATGAACATTCGCATCATTGTTCTGGGTATTCTCGCGTTGGTTGCGGCAGGCGGGGCTGCGTGGTATGTGTTTGTGGGAGAAAAAAATACCGAAGAAGTGCTTTCGCCGTCCATAAGCGTTTCCGGTTCTCCTTTCCCGATGGACACAGAAGAAGGGATTGCATGCACCGAAGAATATGCTCCAGTATGTGGCGAAGATGGGAAAACGTATCCCAATCGCTGTGTTGCGGAAAAACAGAATAGTATCGCGGTTTCGTACGAAGGAGAGTGCGATCCGCCGATTCCGAGTCTAAGTCAACAGCCGATTCCCATAACAACCGCGCTTCCGACTGTTGCGCCCAATCCAACGCCAAGTCCCACTCCGCAGGTTGTCGAGATGACGATTCAAGCGGATGATTACGGATTTTATCCGAGTTCCCAAATAACCGTCAAAAAGAATTCGAATGTGAGAATTGTGTTTCAAACCAGAGCAGAACGGGTGTATTACGGAGGGCTGGATTTTCGAAGCTTGAAATTCACAACCGGAACAGTCCTGCCCGGGGCCTCGGTTATGGTTGAATTTGTGGCGGACGAGCCGTTTCCATTTAGTTCATATTGGCCGGTTACCGATGTGTTAAAAGCGACCGGACAAATTATGGTGGAGTGAAAATGCATGATTGAACATCTCTTGAAAGAGCGAACATTGCGCGCCCGAAAAATCTTGAAAGTTCTCAAAGCATTATTTCCCGATGCAAAAATCGCTCTTCGCTATTCTAATCCATGGGAGCTGGTAGTCGCTGTTCGGCTATCCGCGCAGTGCACAGACAAAAAAGTCAATGAGGTTACGTTTCCATTATTCAAAAAATATCTAACGCTTGAAGATTATGCGAAAGCGAATTTGGCGCAGTTTGAGCAAGATATCAAACCAGCCGGTTTTTATCGGAGCAAGGCAAAGAGCATTCTGGATGCTGCGAAAATCATAAAAGAGAAATTCGGTGGGAATGTTCCGTCAACCATGGAAGAATTAACAAGTTTGCCTGGAATCGGGCGCAAAAGCGCAAACGTAATTCTGGGAAATGCGTTTGGAAAAACGCAAGAGGGGATTGCGGTAGACACGCACGTGATGCGGTTATCCCAAAAGCTTGGATTGACTGCCGAAAAAGATCCCGTAAGCATAGAGAAGGATTTGATGGAGATTTTACCGCGGAAGGATTGGTTTTTCTTCACCTATGGTAGTATTGAATATGGAAGGCAAATTTGTCCCAGACGAAAACACAAAGATTGTAGCGAACATCCATTGACAAAACTTTACCCGAAAGCTGCCGATTTGTGGCCATAGCATGTATGCATCGAGGGCTTGCGACATTTACATTGGATACGGGGCATTGTCCGCCATGGCTGTTTGACCGCATGGTGCGTTTGGGCAGGGAAATGACACGCGTTCTGGTGGAGGAATACGGGCCTGACGAATTCGTCAAACGCATTGCCGACCCCGTGTGGTTCCAATCATTCGGAACCGTTTTGGCATTTGATTGGAATGCTTCCGGGCTCACAACGATTTTGACGGCTGCTCTCAAAGAGGCAATGCGCGGCCAGGAAAGACAATTGGGAATTTTCATAGTCGGAGGAAAGGGCAAAACATCGCGCAAAACCCCAGACCAAATTTTTGAATGGGGTTCGCGTATGCAACTCGCAGAATCTTATGTGAACAATCTGCAATACAATTCGCGTATGGCCGCCAAAGTGGATAGCTCTCTTGTGCAAGATGGATATCAGCTGTATCATCATAGTTTTTTCTTTACCGTGAATGGATCATGGACTGTTGTTCAGCAGGGGATGAATAAAAACAATCAAACCGCGAGAAGATATCACTGGTTTTCAGAAAGCGCGAACGATCTTATCGAAGAACCTCACGAGGGAATCGCTTCTGAAAGTTTCGGGAAAAGAGTGTTGGACATGACTTCAGGTATGAGCGCGAAAAACCGAGAGATTTCCACAGAGCTTGTAAGCCAGAGTTATGATACACTGATGAAAGATATCCGGCTGTTGAGAAGATATGAAACTCCGGTTTCTCGCATGGTTTCTGTCGCGCGCGGGGGAGAACAGATTACCTTGTTGGAATTGGATAGAAAAGACTTCAAGCGCCATTCAGTGGAAGGAGAATGTTTCACAAAGAGCAAATATCTTGAACGCATCTTGCAGAAAGTTTGTTTTGAAAAACCCGCGAGTTATGCGAATTTGCTTGCAACCCCGGGAGTTGGTCCCAAAACTATTCGCGCTCTTTCTCTGGTGGCTGAAGTGATATATGGAGCAAGTCCTTCGTATGAGGATCCTGCAAGGTACAGCTTTGCACACGGGGGAAAAGACGCGGTGCCATATCCGGTAGATCGGAAGGTATACGATCAAACCATTGGAATGCTTACAAATGCGATCAAACGAACGCAGATAGCGCAAGGAGAAAAGAAAAAAGCAATGGAACGACTGAATGGCTCTAATATTTGAAAGCGAGAAGAACCATGAAATACATTTTGAATTCAAATCATACCTCTATTTTGCGGGCAGATCCTCCGGAAGATGTCATTGATCAATTGAAAGTATTTTGTAGCGAACATAATATTCACGCAGGGACTTTCTCTGTAATTGGAGCTGTGAAAGAGCTTCAGTTGGGATGGTATGACACAGATACCAAGAGATACACCAAAAAGGATTTTCGACAGAAACTTGAAGTTACCGGGATGTTGGGCAATATATCGGTTCGCGAGGATGATCCCAAGGAAATCATTGTTCACGCCCACGGAACATTTTCCGACGAAACAATGGGGGTATTTGGCGGACATGTATTTCGCGCGGTTGTTGGAGGAGCGTGTGAAATTGCGCTCACGCAACTTGAAGGAGTGGTTAGGAAGAAATATTTCGACTCTATCGGTTTGTATCTTATGGATCCGGAGAGAGAATCTGAATAATATGAAATTGATTTTACTCGCGTGTATATTCGCAATTGTATTGGGTTCGCTTTCCTTTGTATTTGTTCCTCCGCAGGACGGAGCAGGAAATTTAGCGCAGGCGAACGCTTCTTTTGCGGTCAAGCAAGCAGATTCATTGACGGTTTTACCGCAAGACGATGAGCGGTTGCTCCCGTCGGCTGTTTTTTTGGATAAAGAACTTTCCATGGAAGAACAGATTGGTCAAATGATGATGATCGGTTTTGAAGGGACTCACGTAACAAGCGAGCTTGAAGAACTTTTCGCGCGCGTAAAGCCGGGAGGCGTACTTTTGTTGGGCAGGAATCTGGTTGATGAAAACCAAACCAAACAATTAATCGAAGATTTGCAAGCGATATCTCTCAAATATATAGGAATCCCGCTTTGGGTGGCTATTGATCAGGAAGGGGGAGTGGTAACACGGCTTTGGTGGACACAGGAAACTACGCCGCAACGCCAGCTTGATTCTTTTGAAGAGACGTTGAAGGTTGGAAGAAGACGGGCAAAAGAATTAAAAGAACTGGGGATTAATATGAATCTAGCGCCGGTTTTAGACAGCGCCAATGAAGACGATTATTTGTTTTCGAGATCTTTCCAAAAGGATCCCGCGCAATCCGCGCGTTTAGCTAAAATTCTTATCGCGGCTCATCGCATGGAAGGAGTAGAAGCGGTTTTGAAGCATTTTCCGGGATACGACGGCATTTCGATCAATCCTGAAACTACGATTATTCCTCGGCAAACAGCGATGCCAGACACCGTTGTTTTCGCGGATGTTCTCGATGACACGAATTCAAATTTTGTGATGGTCGCTCATGTGATCTATGAAGATGTGGATCCCTTGTTTCCTTTTCCGCTTTCGCGGCAAGGCGGATTGATTTTGCGCGAGAGATTAGGCCCGAATGCTCTTGTGATTGGGGACGATTTATTAAGCCGCGCATTTGTCGCGCATTATACGCTTGGCCAAATCGCGCAGAATGTTTTAAATGGCCAAGTGGATATTTTGCTTGCTTCCGGGCATTCGCAGTCCTCGTATATTTCTTCATTTTATGAAAATCTTGTTGGGACGGCAAAAGAAGATTTGCATGTTCAGAGCCGTGTCAAGGAAGCATCAGGGAAAATCTTGGCCGCCAAAAAAGAGATGTTCGGTGCAGGCGGGGATTTGGGAGAATAAAAATCGCAGTGTAATAAAAAATTTTTCTATGAGAATAGCAATTTGCGGAAGTATGGCGTTTACGGAGGAAATGTTCCAAATTCAAAAGGAACTTGAGGTTATGGGGCATGAAGGTGTTGTTTCACATTTTGGGAATTCTTATAGAGATAAAACTCAAGAGGAAATTGAAAAACTCAAGTTGTATGACAAATACGAAAAGGAAGCGATCAAAGAATTCTGGGAGGAAATTAAGAAGAGCGATGCGATTGTAGTCCTCAATTACGATCGAAAGGGGATTAAGAACTATATAGGCGGCAATACATTTTTGGAGATAGGTTTTGCATACGTGCTCAATAAAAAGATATTTCTTTTCCATCCTATTCCCGATCTGGAGATATACAAGTCAGAGATTGAAGCAATGAGACCCGTTATTTTATACGGCGATCTTGGACGGATTTCAGAATATACTACTGATAAAAAATGACGTTGGCAAGAGCGTATTGCCCTTCATGGGAAATGGAAATCTCGTGTTTCCATTTCTTTGCTTCTTTCTTTGGTTTGGGAAATCGTTTGAGATACGGTTTGCCGCTTTCTTCATACGCAATGCAAATTTCCTGCCATTGGGCAGGACCAAGATGAAGCGCCTTAATGACTGCTTCCTTTACGGCAAAAATACAAGCAAGTCGCTGGGCTTTGGCGTATTCGAGTTCTTCCGGGCAAAAGATATGATCGCGATAATATGCTTTATGCGCGCGGAGATGTTTCTCGAATTTCGGAAGATGGATGAGGTCGGAACCTAAGCGAATGGTCATGGGAAATTGTAAATTCAAAAATGTTGTCGAGTCGCAGGGATAATCAGCACAGTATAGTTTTATTATATCGTAGTTTGAGAGAGATAATAGGGTACGGGAATTCTGGTAGACGGCAAAAAGATTCCTTTTGCGAAACTTTTGGTATACAATAAAACAATCAAAAGAAAATATCATGGGGATCCTCTTGCTATGGTGTGGAAAGAGGAAAGAACGTATGCACATGAACAAGGTGATTATGTTCCTCATCAGCTGTGATTTGATATTATCAGCTGGCTGGGGGTTTATTGCGCCGATTTTTGCTATTTATCTGGCAAATCAAATCGAAGGAGGAGATATCGCAGTGGCAGGATTTGCGTCTGGAATCTATTGGATCTCAAAATCCATTATCCAGCCCTTTATCGCTCGGTATCTCGATCGGAATCACGGGGAGATTGACGACTTTTATTTTTTGGTTGCGGGATTATTCGTAACCGCGCTTATCCCATTGGGATACTTGTTTGCGACATTGCCATGGCATTTGTATATTCTGGAATGCTTGCATGGAATTGCGATGGCCGCGGTAATCCCGACATGGGCGGGAATATTCACGCGTCATATTGATAAACATCAGGAAGCGTTTGAATGGAGCGTGGATAGCACGGCGTTGGGATTCGGAGCTGGATCGGCTGGTATAGTGGGAGGAATGCTGGCTGAAACATTCGGATTTCAAGTAGTATTTATTTTGGTGAGCATGTTTTCGATGGTATCGGTGTTGGTTCTTTTTCCTGTGCGGCCGCTTATTATGCCGAAAGTCAAAAGCATGCGGCGGCCGCCTATGAAAAAACCGCCTTTTTCAGAAGAGCAGGGATCGTTTTAATGAAATATAACGTGAGCTTTTGGATGTTATTGCGCGCTATTGTGGTTTGAGAACGTTGGGAGCGCGACTGGCGCGAGCGCCAGGAATAGGAATTTTTCAGCAGAAAAATATCCGTGTTCCAAACCACAATAGCGCGCAATAACATCCAAAACATCAAGAAACAGTATGTCTCAATTTTATTCTGGCAAACGCAAGAGCAGATTATTCGATCCCAAATCAAAGGAGCCATTTTCTTTGAGCCGATCAAAAATCGAAGACTACATCAAGTGCGCCCGTTGTTTTTATATGGATCGCCGTTTGGGAGTGGGAATACCTCCAGGTTTCCCTTTCAACTTAAACTCTGCGGTAGATACCTTGCTGAAGAAAGAGTTTGATATTCATCGCAAAGCGCAATCCAAGCATCCTTTGATGGAACAATACGGAATTGATGCGATTCCTTTGGATCATGAAAAAATAGATGAATGGAGAAACGTCTTTAAGGGAATTCAGTTTTATCATGAGCTAAGCGGATTTCTGGTATGCGGGGGAGTGGATGACATTTGGCAGATGGCAGACGGTACCCTTGCGATTGTGGATTATAAATCTACGAGTAAGAATGGGGAAGTAAATCTGGACGCTGATTGGCAGGTTGCGTACAAGCGGCAAATGGAAATTTATCAATGGTTGTTGCGAAAAAATGACTTTGAGGTTTCCAAAACCGGATATTTCGTATATGTGAATGGGAAAACAGATGTGGCGGCATTTGATGGCAAATTGGAATTTGATGTGAAAGTGATTCCCTATACGGGAGATGATTCATGGGTTGAAAAGATATTGCTCGACGCTCGAGCGTGCTTAGAGTCAGACAAGATTCCTCGAGCAAGCGAACAATGCGATTACTGCACCTATCGCAAAGCGGTGCAAGACGTATTGTCCGCGTTTGGAGGTTTACGGAACGAGAAGTAATTGAATCCAAAAAATTATCCCCGCCGCGGGGCGGCGGGGATTTAGGTTTGTTACCCCCGTTCCTGTCGCTTTGTTTGAATTACTTTGCAATCATTGCGATTGGCTTGCGGCTAAACCGTTGTTGATGCAGTTGGATCATTTCCCCAAGGAGATAGATATATCCGTGGTATCCGCCGGCCCGTGGGGTCTTGGGGTGTGAAGAAAAATGTTTGCGCACATCAAATGACCTCTTGTATGTGCTGGTTTCGTAATTCACGGCTAGTAAACGCGAAATAGTTTGTCAGGAAAGAGCTTGAGCGTTATAGTAAAGCTATTCAAATATGGTACAAGCAAAAATATCCCAACAATTTCAGAAATCGTATGACATGCTTAATCCCGAGCAAAAAGAGGCCGTAGATACCATTGAGGGCCCCGTTATGGTTGTGGCAGGGCCGGGCACAGGGAAGACACAAACGCTTACGTTGCGTATCGCCAATATATTAAAAGAAACAGATGTTGAACCAGAACAGATATTGGCGGTAACATTCACGGAAGCCGCGGCTTTTGAAATGAGAAAACGGCTTGTTGTTCTCATGGGTTCTGTGGCGTATCGAGTCGCGATTTTTACATTTCATGGATTTTGCAACGACATTATTCTTCAGCACGCTGAAGAATTTCCGCACATTATCAATTCTTCAAATGCGACCCAAGCAGATCAAATCCGGATTATGCAGCATATTGCCGATCAGGGCAGTTTTGAGCATCTCAAGCCCCTTGGGGATCCGTATTATTACGTCAAACCGGCATTGCGCCAAATAAGTTCGCTCAAACGCGAGGGAATAGGTGTTGAAGAATTCCGCGCACTTATTGAACTTCAGATACGCGAATTTGCGAGCAACGAGGATATGCTCGGGAATGCGGGAGAGATCAAAGCGAAATTCAGAAGTTTTGCAAAGCATTTGGAGAAAAACAAGGAGCTTGCGGTAATGTATGAGTTGTATCAAAAGGAGTTGCGCGAATTGCGTCTATACGATTATGACGACATGATTTTGTATGTGGTAAAAAAACTTGCGCAGGACAAGAATTTTTTGTTTGATCTGCAGGAGCGGTATTTGTACATTCTTGCCGATGAACATCAGGACGTAAACAACTCGCAGAACAAAGTGTTAGAACTGTTGGGAAATTACGACCCGAATCCGAATATATGCATTGTGGGGGATGAAAAACAGGCAATTTTTCGTTTCCAAGGAGCGTCTCTGGAGAATTTTTTGTATTTCCAAAGAAAGTATCCGAATGCAACATTGATCCGGCTTGTCAGGAATTATCGTTCGACGCAATCCATTCTGGACGCGGCTTCCGATGTAATGAAAGAGCAAAGGTCATCGTTGCTTTCCCAGCACAAAGATCATGGGAAACCGCTTGAGATCATGGGTTTTATCAATGTGGAGGCGGAAATGTTCGGCATTGGAAAAAAGGTAAAGGAATTGATCGAGCAGGGAACAAAACCGGAACACATTGCCATACTATACCGAGACAACAAAGATGCGTTTCCTCTTATGCGTCAGTTTGGGAAAGCTGGTATTGCGTATGCCCTGGAATCCGGGCAAGACGCGCTTTCAGATGAATATCTCAAAAAAGCCCTGATCTTGTTGAAGGCGGTGTGGCATTTTGGAGAAGCCGAATATCTGCCGCAGGTATTGCATCTTGATTTTCTGGGATTGGATCCGCTCTCGGTCTATCAAGCGCTTTCGTTTGCCGCGAACGATCGCATTTCGCTGTACGAAGTTTTGAAAAAGGCGGACGCATATCATGCGCTCGACAAAGCATCAAGGGTGAAGCTGCGGAATATCTATGAACAATTGGCGCAATGGAACAGGGAGAGCAAGAATATATCGGCGGTCTCTATGTTCGAACGCATCCTGCGGGAATCGGGGTTGCTGGCGGCAGCGCTTGCGGAAGACAACTATGAAGAACGCATAGAAAAACTTCGGCGGCTTCTTGACGAAATCGCAAATTCCCGCAGATTTTTTCTGGCAGATTTTATGGAATACCTCCAAGTGGTGGAAGATCAGGGCTTGGAATTGGAGCACAAGACAGGCGCGCATCTTCGTTCGGGAGTGCGTTTGATGACTGCGCATCGCTCGAAAGGACGCGAATTTGATTATGTCTTTCTTGCAAATTGCACGGATAAACACTGGGGAAATCGCAGGAATGCGCAGCTATTCCATTTGCCAGGAATAATCGGTCAAACCAATGAGCATACCAATGAAGAAGAGCGCAAGCTTTTTTATGTCGCTCTGACGCGCGCGCGAAAGCATGTGTTTATCGCTTATGCTAAGCAGGGAGGAGACGGACGGGATCAACTTCGGTCTGCATTTGTGGAAGAGATTGATCCCGTGCTTACGCAAGACGGGAACGTGGAATATTTGGAGCAGGAATTGCGCGAGCATCCAGAGCTTGTCTTTGCGCCAGAGCAAAACATGAGACCAAAAGAAAAAGCGCAGGAGTTCCTTCGGGAATTATTCTTGGACCGGGGGCTTTCGGTAACCGCGCTGAACAATTATTTGGAATGTCCATGGAAGTATTTCTATGTCAGTTTATTGCGTATCCCCCAAGCTCAAAGCGCGAATCAGCTATTCGGAATCGCGGTTCATGGGGCGTTGGAACAATTTTTCAGAGCGTACAAAACAGATCAGCCGTCAAAAGAATACTTGCGGGATGCTTTTGAACAGCGTTTGCGAAAGGTTGGGTTGAGTGAGCGTGAGTATGAGGAATTCCTCAAGAAAGGGAATCGTGCGTTAGCTGGATATTACGAAGAGTACAATGGCAAATGGGTCCGAAATACAATAGGGGAGTTTGCCGTAAAAGATGTTGGACTGGAAATGGGAAACGGGAAAATGCTTGGGTTGAGCGGAAAATTCGACAAGGTGGAATTTCTGAACGAAGGCAATCAAATTAACGTTGTGGATTACAAAACAGGCCGACCAAAATCGCGGGCAGATATTGAGGGCAAGACAAAAACATCCAACGGGAATTATTACCGCCAGCTGGTGTTTTATCATCTGCTGCTCAATAGACATAAAGACGGACAGTATCGCATGGTGTCAGGCGAAATTGATTTTGTGGAACCAAACCAACGGGGAAAGTATAAAAAAGAGAAATTTGTGATTGAGAAGGAAGAAGTGGGGGAGTTAGAACGTTTGATTATTCGCACAGCACATGAGATTATTGCATTTGACTTCTGGGAGAAACAGTGTGATGATAATGATTGCCAGTGGTGCGCTTTAAGAACTTCGATTACCAAAAGCAATAGCCATAACATGATGGAGGAGGTATGACCGAGGGGAACACTGCATATCCAACGGACGAAGAAAGTTTGAGAGAGGACACGGATGTCCAGTTCTTTATTGGTTCTGGCAAAGGAGGGCAAAACCGCAACAAAGTGGAAACTGCGGTGCGGCTTTTCCATCGCCCAAGCAAAATTATGGTGGTGGCTCAACGCCAACGCTCGCAAGCCCAGAATTTGCAAGATGCTTTTGCCCGTCTGAAGGAAAAACTGGAAGAGTTGAATACGCCTGCGTTGGAACGGATTCCGACGAAAGTGCCAAGATCGTCAAAAAAGAAACGCTTGCAGACAAAAAGAGTTCGATCAGGTATCAAACAGGATCGTCGCAGACCAAAAATTGACGAGGAATAATGAGAGGAGGAAAGGCCGTTCCGCTTAGCGGAACGGCTCTTTTCGCCTACCTCTTGACAAAATCAACACTATCGCCTATAATGGCGCCAATCTGGCAAAAGCTGGGTAAAAATTTTAGGTCGGGGAGGCCTAATGAAGTACGCCGAAAGATTAACCTACTGGTTGTGCGATGGGACGGAGGGCGCCCCCGGTTCAAACGTGCTGGCAATTGAGCGGGACCGCATCCGTAAGGCCGAGGAGGCCAAAAGAATTTACAATCAAATGAGAAGTTCTAGTAACAGGCGCACCCAAAAGTAGCTTTCCTGGTGAACGCTACTTGAGAGGCAGGTATTGAATCCTGCCTCTTTTGTTTGGTTTCAAAGAATTTCATTGACAAAGTATAAAAAATAATTTAAGATAAGATCGCGCGAAGGAAAACCGGAATGCCGCGTATTTTTCAACGGAGGGCATTATGCCGCAAGTATTAGGACGAGAGGTCGAGACCAATCCAGAAATTCTTTCAAGAGCCACTATCCTCCTTTTGCTGGAGGAAGGAGAAAAATTTCCACGGACATTGGAAGTCCGTCCATTTTTTCAAAAAGTTTGGAGCAACGTTTTGAATAACGATGTTCTGTTAACAGAACTCGTTACACTGATCTGGAAAAATTTTTCCAAGTTCCCAACATTCCGAACCTTTTTGGAATTGCGCCATTTGGAAGCGAAATCCATAAAGGATACTATGGATTCCATGAATTTCAAAGGGAGTACAGAAAGTTTTTTGAGGCGAGTTGCCCTGGAGAAGAGTAGGGCGTATTCAGATCTCTGCATTCTGGAAGAGGACTGTAGGATTACCCTTCGAAGTTTCTGCGTCCCTTTGCCTGCCGAATTGGACGTCCTACATGGGCATCTCGAGGAAAGGCCAGCTGATCTCGCCCGACAGATGGAGGAAGCCAGGGCAAGAGTTCAAAGGATTGAGGAAGAATTGGCAACTGTTGCCAACGATCTTCCTGGACAGAAAGAAACTCTTGAGAGAAAAAAGGCAGATGTTGAAAAATTTCTCCGGGATGAAGGATTCAATGTAAGCAAAACTCAAGGCGCAATTCGCGGCCAGCAAGCTCAAGCTGTGCAGAGGGTACAGCAAAGGACTTTCCCGCATCTGAATTATCATAACTTTGAAAGAGGTTCCTCGCTGTTAAAGTTCCATGAAGGTATAGGCGCTTATGCGCCTTCTCATGGGATGAACCAGGAAGAACTCCTGGAGGCGATCAACCGATTTCAAGGTGTAAAGGGGAAAATGCCTGCTCGGCTAAGCAATGCATTGGCTCGGGCGGGTATTATGACCCTGCAGGACCTACAATGGGTTCTGGAAGAGGAGATAAAAATCGAGAGGATAGGAGGTACAGGAATCAAAGAATGCTGGACACTGGTTCGCCAGCCCCAGTAGCTCGCCAGTTTATACGAAGAGGCAGGGAATCCCCCCTGCCTCCTTTATTTTTGCTAGAGTAGGAAGCAGGGCTTGACTTTTTCTTGTATATATGGTATTATGTTTCCAACCTGAAAAGCAGGATTTTCAAAAGAAAGGGGGGTTTTATGCATTCAACTTGGGTAAGAGGGGAGGATGGGGATGACCATTTGGTGGAGTGCATTGTAATGCACTCCACCAAGGGTTCAAAGGCCTGGGTGGATGTGCCCCGCCCCCGCTCTGGAGACTGGGTCGAAGCGACCCAGCAGGAGTACGAGGAGGAGGTTCGGGAGGCCCTTGGGCCTGTCCACGAGACACCCCTCCCGTCCCAAGCGGCGGTGGATGTGGTCCCGCCGGAGGTAAGGCGGGAGGAACGGGGGGTTGTTCCCCCTAGTCCCGTCCCCGCTACCCCCAAAGATTCTTTCCGCCAAACGATGGCGGAAAAGGTCGAAAGCTTCCGCCACTGGCTGTGGCGGAGCCGCCGGCCGCTCGCCTGGCTTTGCTGGGCGGCCGCAGTGGCCGCCACCTTCTTCCTTTTTGCCACGTTGTGGCAAAACGCGCTGGAAACGGCGCGGGAGGAGGGGCGGGCGGATGCCCGTCAGGAGCTTCGACTCTTGATGGAGCAGAGCCCCGATATGTTTCGGGGTCCGGCCGGTCCTGCGGGGCCGATGGGTCCCCAAGGACCCCGTGGCCCGCAAGGAGTTCAGGGCTCCGAAGGGGCTCAAGGTGTCAAAGGGCTGATCGGCCCCATGGGCTTTACCGGGCCGATGGGAACACAAGGTCCGATGGGGCCGGCTGGGGAAGTCGTCGCTGTTCCAGCAACGGCGACACCCGCTCCTACCGCATCCCCTGCGCCTTGCACGATCAGCAAGATCCCACTCGATATACAGAGTGGGAAACCGGGGTGGACCATTTCTTGCGAGGGGGAGAAAGAAGAGGTCATTGACCTCTTTGGGGACTTCCCTTCGAGGGAGTTAATGCGCCGCGTACAAGTGGCGCAAGCAGTGCCCGACCGCTAAAAAAATCGGGACGCACTAAAAAGGGCAGACTCACAATCTGCCCTTTTTCCATTTTTTAAATCTGGATTTTTTGAGAAAATATGCAATAATGATGAGGATTTAGTGTAAGTATGTATGCAAAGAATTGATGACGTAGCTTGAGTTTGTGCTATATGCCTTGGAGAACGTTGGGAGCGCGACTGGCGCGAGCACCAGGAATTTTTCAGCAGAAAAATATCCGTGTTCTCCAAGGCATATAGCACAAACTCAAGCATATAATCTATATGAACAAACAATTTACCGTTATCGGGTTTGGGGGATCATTAATGATTCCAAAATTTCAGGAAGAAGACGGAATCAATTTGGCATATTTGAAAGCATTTCGCGCGTTTTTGAAAAGCCAAATGAAAGCAGGGCGAAAATTTATCGTGGTGGTTGGAGGTGGAAAAACCTGCAGAGTATATCAAAAGGAAGCTGGCAAACTTACCAAACCTTCCGATCGGATGTTAGACTGGATCGGCATTCGAGCGACTCATCTCAATGCGAGTCTTATTCAGACGATTTTTGAAAAGGAAGCGTACCCTGAACTTTTTGATCGCAAACCGACTGTCGAAGAGTTGAAAAAAATGCTTCGTGAAAATACAAGTTTGTACGTTGCCGGTGGTTGGACACCAGGATGGTCAACTGATTTTATTTCGATGAACTTGGCTTCCATGTTTGGAGCAAAGGAAGTGATAGACGCGGGGGATATTCGGTATGTGTATGACAAAGATCCCAAAAAATTTACAGACGCAAAACCCATTAAACGTATTTCCTGGAAAGATTACCGAAAACTGATTCCCGCAGACTGGACTCCAGGGCTAGCGGCTCCAATTGATCCCGTTGCTTCAAAGTTCGCTGAAAAAGCAGGTATTACCGCAAAAATTCTTCGCGGGGATGATTTACAGAATATGAAAAAGGCGGTGGAAGGAAAGACATTTGAAGGGACAATCATTATGTAAACAGACTTTTGTGATACTTTGTTAAAAATACGGATATCCGCTTGCTGGTAATGGTATCCAGCGAGTACGCTGGACGATGAGTTTGCAACCAATCCCAGTATTCTTGGGCAAACTCTATCGCCCGTCGAACTCGCAATGGTTTTCAAAAGAGTATCGCAAAAGCTCAATATCTTTATTTGAAGAGCGTTTGGATAGATTGACACGCTAGATTAAGGTCGTATAATGGATGTATATGAATCAAGATTTCTCTGAACTTATCGTATATTTGGACGAAAAATTTACTCATATCAATGAGCGTCTTGATTTGGTTGATAAAAAGTTCAATGATTTGCAAACGACCGTAGATGCATATGCAAAAAGAGCAGATACCTATTTTCAGGAAATGGTAATGTTGAGTCATAAGGTAGATCGTCATGAAAAATGGCTTCAACAAGTTGCTGAAAAACTTGGAATTAAATTGGATTATTAGGATTTAGCGAGAATTTTGAAGTATGTAAAGCTCTAATTATAGCTCTCTGGTAGAGAGTTTCTTTTTCTGTTACAGTAAAACTGATTTTAAGGTTTGTTTTGGTTTTCGATATTGAAATTTTCTCATCGCTATGAATAATTATCTTATTGAAGGATTATCTGGAACAGGGAAGAGTTCGGTATGCAAAGAGTTGCAAAAAATGGGATATCGAGCAATTGATGCTGACCAAAGTTTTTCCTATTTTAAAGATCCAAAAACTGAATTACCGACCCAGAAAATAAATCAATTTTATTTGACATGGGATACAAAAAAAGTGGAGGAAGCATTAGCTCATACGACAGAACCAACATTTGTATGTGGCGGTTTGGTGGATATGGAAAAATTCATGCCATATTTCAAGCAGATATTTATTCTTCGTGTGGATAATGAAACCTTGCGAAAAAGATTGCTTACTCGAAAAAATAATGATTTTGGCAAACATCCGGAAGACTTGCAAAGACAATTGGAATGGAATAAAGGAGTAGAGGAATACGCGAAACAAAAAGGGGCGACTCTTATTGATGCCACAAAACCTTTGTCGCAGGTGGCTCAAGAAATTTTAAAATATGTTGAAGTTTTAAGTGTCATGTCGCTCCTCCTGAAGATAAGGGATGTTTCTCTGGATAAACATTAAAAAATACATTGCATCAATTGGCTATCCCAGGAGGAATAGCCAATTTTTTATAAGTGAAAAGAATTATTCTTTGAGCATTTGCTCTTTGGGCGTTTCTTTGGCAGAATACAATTTATGAGTTTATCTGTCGGAATTGTTGGTTTACCAAATGTGGGCAAGTCAACGTTGTTTCACGCGCTCACGCAAAAGCAGGTGGACATTGCCAATTATCCTTTTTGCACGATTGACCCAAATGTGGGAGTTGTGAAAGTTCCAGACGACAGGTTGCAGAAACTTGCCGATTTTTCGCGTTCTCAAAAAGTGATTGGAGCGATTGTGGAATTCGTGGATATTGCGGGATTGGTGAGGGGAGCGAATAAAGGAGAAGGTTTGGGGAATCAATTTCTCTCGCATATCCGCCAAGTGGACGCGATTGTGCAGGTGGTGCGATGTTTTGAGAATGAGGATATTACTCATGTGGAAGAAAGCGTGGATCCTATCCGCGATATGGAAACGATTCACACGGAATTGATTTTGAAAGATTTGGAGACCGTGGAGAAACGCATTGCGAATTTAGACAAAGAAGTCAGGGGAAATCGCAAAGGGGCAAAAGAAGAACAGGATGCGTTGCAGAAATTGCATTCCGCCCTGAATGAGGGGAATATGGCCAGAGCGTTTGTGGTGAATGCTCCAGAATCGGAAGAATATATCAAGCCGCTTTTTTTGTTGTCTTTCAAGCCGGTTATCTATTTATTTAATGCGGATTCGGAAGCTCAAGCCACGGCGGCCATAGGAAAGGCGAAAGAATTAGGGGCTCCTTTTGTGGTGATGAATATCAAGGAAGAAGACGAGATGGCAGGATTGTCCTCTGCGGAAATAGAAGAACTGGGATTGTCCAGAAGCAAATTACCCGAATTGATTCAGAAAGCGTATGATGCGTTAATGCTGATTACGTTTTTTACAACGGGAGAGGATGAAACGCGCGCATGGACTATCGAGAGGAATTCTACGGCACCACGGGCGGGAGCCGCCATCCACAGCGATTTTGAAACCAAATTTATCAAGGCATCTGTCATTCACGCAGATAAACTTCTGGAAGCTGGCAGTTACGCAGCCGCAGTCAGCAAGGGTTTGGTGCGCACCGAAGGAAAAGAATATCTTGTGCAGGATGGAGAGGTCGTGGAGTTTAAGCATAGTTAACAAATAATTTTTTGAATTATGAAACCAGTGCATATAATGCTTTGAGAACACGGATATTTTTCTGCTGAAAAATTCCTGGTGCTCGCGCCAGTCGCGCTCCCAACGTTCTCAAAGCATTATATGCACTGGTTTCATAATTCAAAAAATCTATGCGTATACATATTGCGCTGGCCGTAGCTCTCTTTGTTGTTTTTGGGATTGGGGTCTTTGACTCGGGAGGTTTTATGAAATCTTTCCGCAAAGTTTCTGTGCGAGAGTCTGTTTCTTCTGTACCTTCAAGCACTCCTTCGCGCGGAGAACAAGCGAAGGTCGTCTTAACAATCGGATCTGAAACTCTTTATGGAGAGCTTGCAGATACTGTAGCAAAACGAACTCAAGGACTTTCAGGGAAAGAGAATCTTCCGGAAAATGAAGGCATGTTGTTTATCTTTGACGCGCCGAATTTCGTTTCTTTCTGGATGAAGGATATGAATTTTCCTATTGATATTGTCTGGATTAACGAGGAAAAACAAATTATTGGCTGGGAAGAGAATGTTGATCCGAACACTTATCCTGCAACATTTTCTCCAAAGGAAGAAATTGTATACGTGCTTGAGGTGAATGCGGGATGGATTCAGCGACACGACATTCAGATTGGACAGGCGATTGCTTTTTGATATACTCCAGATAGCTATCCTGCCTTGAGGTGAAGAACATGAGTCAGCCAGGGGAATGGGGATGTGCGGTTGGAATGGTTATCTTTCGCGATGAATTGTGTCGAGAAGTTCTCCTTGGAGTAAAAGATCGGAAGAGTTCAAAAAGCCGAGCAGG
Organism: Candidatus Wildermuthbacteria bacterium RIFCSPHIGHO2_02_FULL_45_25; assembly: GCA_001823215.1. GTDB lineage: Bacteria > Patescibacteriota > Minisyncoccia > Minisyncoccales > UBA10102 > O2-12-FULL-45-9. The sequence goes on from MHTV01000043.1 coordinate 22,152, forward strand.
GCAGGAAGGGTTTCTGGCCGAAACCGTGATGTCAGAAATCAACGAGGAAATCTTTGAGGCGATAGCGCGGGGCGCATGGGAAGAAGGGCATTTGAAAGTAAAATGGCAACGGTATCTTGGAGTGAATGTAACCGCCCGAGGGACCCACGTATACTGGTATGAATGCTACGCGCTCAATCCAGATGAAGCGGCTCATGGGAGTGATATTGAATCTCTCCGTTGGGCGTCTATTTCTGAAGTCGTCGAACGCTTTAATGAAGAAGCGTTTCGTTCCCTTCCCTACGGCGTGAAGGCGATGTTGGAATCTTACGTATCGCGAGCGGCCTCGTAGAGGCCGCCAAGATTTATTGCGGCCTTCCTTGAAGTGAAGGCCGTACATTTTTGAAGTGTCAGGAGTTTACAATTTTGATAGAGCAGACTGTATTATTATGGCATTTTTTAAGATTCTCAAAAAAAGCAAAAAATCGAAAGCTCGTTTGGGAGTAATCAGCGCCAAACACGGCATTATCAAAACGCCTGCATTTGTGCCGGTCGCAACCAAGGGTACGCTGAAAGGCGTATTGCCCAGAGACGTGAAAACTACGGGCACGCAAGTCGCTTTTGTGAATACGTTCCATCTGGTATCGCATCCCGGCTCTGAAGTTGTGCAAAAATTCGGAGGCATTCACAACTATACAAAACTTGACCTTCCGCTTATGAGCGACTCGGCGGGGTTTCAGGTCTTTTCGTTGGGAGCAGGAAAACATACACGACAGGAATCTCAAGGAAAACTTCGGTATGCGAAAAGCCATGAAGGAGAAGATGTGCCGGTGGAGCGTATCACTGAAGAAGGAGTATGGTTTCGTTCGCCGCGCGATGGGAAAAAGCTGCTTTTTACGCCGGAAACTTCCGTCCGCCATCAAAAAAACATCGGAGCCGATTTGATCATGGCATTCGATGAATGTATTTATTACGGAGCGGGGCACGAGTACACCAAAAGTGCCACCAATAGAACGCACCGATGGCTGGAGCGTTGTATCAAAACGTTTCAAAAGGATCCCCAAAAGCCGGGATACCGGCAGTATTTATATGGGATTATCCAAGGAGGAGTATTTAAAGATTTAAGAATAGATTCGGCAAAGTTTATTGCGGCTCAACCAGTTGATGGCATTGCGATTGGAGGAGTATCCGTAGGAGAGACCAAGCGCGAGCTGCGCGAACAGGTGGAATGGGTAACTGACTATTTGCCGGAAGGAAAACCCGTGCATTTGCTTGGAGTAGGGCATGTGGATGATATTTTTGACTTAATTCGATACGGAATTGATACCTTTGATTGCGTGGAACCTACTCGCATTGCCCGCAATGGAGCGGTGTATCAGTGGAAAAATGGAAAAAAATTTACAGCCAGCGCGATTTCTAAAATTGATTTGGGAAAATCGAAATATATCGCAGATAAAAATCCGATTCAAAAGGGATGCAAATGCTATACATGTCAGAATTTCTCGCTTTCATTTTTGAATCATCTTTTTAAGGAAAGAGAATTAGTCGGGTATTCCTTGGCTACTATTCATAATGTGCGGTTTTTCTCGGATTTGTTTGAAGAAGTGCGCAAGGCAATCAGAGGAGGAAAAATCTAGATATATTCTTGATTGAATTGAGATCTTGTTTATGGAGGTATGTTTGTATTTCATTTGAAATGCCTTATAATTTAGGAAATATCCGTTCTGGTGAATGGATATTCAAAATGGCACATTCTATATCGAATTCAAATGAATGGAGGATGTGATGGCAAAACCGCTAATTTTTGTTTCCTCACCGTGTCTGCCTGCGGCTCGAGCGGTCCCAACAATTCAACGATTGGGTTATCGAGCGGCAGTGGTTGTTCCTTTTAAGCCGGATCCCTCCAAAAATTTTAGAGGGGAGGGAGAGTCTGTTTGGGCTCAACATGCGGATTCCATTTTCACGCTGGAGCGTCCTGCCGATATCGGTGCGATTGAGGAAGTAATGAGGATTGCTGTTCAAGGGAAAGCTGAAATATTTCATGCCATGTGGGGCCCAAATTCCGAAGAACCGACGCTTGTGGAAGCTTGTGCCAGCGCAGGTATACTGTTTTGCGGGTCTGCGGCAGCTGTTATGCAAGTCGCTGGACATAAGCCTGCAACGCGCAATATGGCGCTCCAAGCAGGCGTGCCGATTCTTCAAGGAACCGAAAGTATTACCAATTTTAATCCTTCTGCGGAATTTCTTGAAAGACTTGGTTTTCCTGGACGCCCGCTCATGGTCAAAGGTACAAATACGGGTGGCGGACGGATGATCTATCCTGTGAGAACAATGGAAGAATTGGAAAAATACATGCGCCAATGCAGGGACGCTCTGGAAATGGGCGATGCTTCGGCAAGCAGTGTATTCCTTGAACAGATGGCAGAGAATCCCCAGCATATCGAAGCGCAAGGAGCGATGGATAGAAATGGGGATATCGCTATCCTGGGGTTGCGTGTTTGCTCCATACAAGAGATGAGGGCAAAACGCATTGAAGAAGTTCCGCGCGCGACTCAAATTGTCGTAGAGAAGCGGAAGGAAATCGAAGGATATGCGGAGCGTATCCTTCACTATCTGGCGAAGAACGTGGGTTTCGGATGCGTTCTGACGATGGAATTTCTCGTGGATTGCCATGGGAATGTCTATTTTCTGGAGATTAATCCCCGGGTACAGGTAGAGCATCGGGTAACCGAGTTTGAGTATGACGGGCTTGATATGATCGAGCTTTCCATACTTCTGTCTCTGGGATATCCTCTCAAAGAAATCCTTCCGTCTCGACGACAGAATAGGCATGTGATTGAAGCTCGTGTCTATGTCTGGTTTAAGGATGAGTTCGTGGATGTTCCGTATGTCAACTTTCCATTTACTCCTGGAGTTCATGTGGATTGCATGTTGCCTGGTTATGTTGTTTCATTCCTGACACCGCATATCGCGAATATCGTGGTGCAGGGTGAATCGCCAGAAGACGCAATCTGCAGAATGCAAGACTATTTGGATGAGGTGGCAATTGGCGGAACGACCAAAGAAGGTCTGCCTATCGAGACGAATCTTTGGAAACTGAAAGCATGGATGGGCGATCCGGATTTTCGAAGCGGAGGGTATACCACGAAATTCGTGGAGAAATTCTCGTCTGCCGATCTGCAACATGCTGAATCCAGACTTCGAGGTGAACTGTTTACCAGACGGTGGGCACAAGGAAGAGTTGATCCCGCGGTAAGCGAAGTGCGATACCCCGATGCCGTATTGGAGTTGTAACTGCTACAAATAAAGGCCCTGCCACTGAAACTGGCAGGGCTGATTTTTATTAAAATTTACCGCATATGCAAAACTGCTAAGGCACGTATAATTATTTTGGTGTTTTGGTTGGAGTTGGCGAGAAGAATTCTCTTAACTCTTCCACATCGGGAATTTTTTCTTGAATTCCTCCTGTTGGAGGTGTAATGTGTAAAACATTGAGGATTTCTTTTCCCGCGAATACCACTACGAGAACAATTAAAATAAAAACAGGGATAATAAGGTTCATATATCCATAGTATAGTATATTTATGAAGGTAACCGCAATCAAAACAAAAAAGGTAATTCCAAGGGAAGATACAAACCTCAAGGAAATTGTAGACGCGTTTTTGCCAAAATTGGCTGAACGATCAATAGTGGCGATAACCTCTAAAATTGTTGCTATTTGCGAGGGTGCGATTGTGAAAGTCGGGGAGGTCGAAAAAAACAAGCTTATTGAACAAGAGGCGGAGTATTTTTTACCTCCAGATCCCGGATACAGCTTTTACCTTACCATTAAATATAATCTACTGATCCCGTCATCTGGAATAGATGAATCTAATGGAAACGGATACTACATTTTATGGCCGCGCGATCCCCAGAAAACAGCAAATGAAGTGCGTGCTCATTTGTGCGCGAAGCATAAGCTGAAGAATATAGGCGTGATTATTACCGATAGCAAAACAACTCCTTTGCGATGGGGCGTAGAAGGAGCAACCATTGCTCACAGCGGGTTTGCTCCTTTGAAGAACTATATTGGAACCCCGGATATTTTCGGCAGAGAATTGCATTATACCAAAACGAACGTGATGGATTCTTTGGGAAACGCGGCGGTATTGGTAATCGGAGAAGGGGCGGAACAAACTCCGTTAGCTGTTATTGAAGACGCGCCATTCGTGGAGTTTCAAGATCGAAATCCTCTGGAAGACGAAGTAAAGCAAGTGAAGATTACTATGATGGAGGATGACTTGTATCGAACGCTTTTGACCTGTGTGAAATGGCAAAAAGGCGGAAGCGGAAGCGCGAGAAAGTAATACCATGGCTATTCAAGCGAAAAAAATTGTGATGGTTTTTGGTGTGTTTGATGGTATTCATGACGGGCATCGAAACTTGTTTGAACAGGCGCGAAAGTATGGAGATGAGCTTGTCGCAGTTGTATGCCGGGACGAAATGACAACGCAACTCAAAGGCAAGTTGCCCAAGTTTTCAGAATCCGAACGCGTCGCAACGCTTAAAAAGGATGCTCTTATCGCGAACGCGGTTTTGGGAGATGAATATCTTTCTTCGTATAACATTTTGTTTCAACTGAAACCCAATGCGATTTGTCTTGGATACGATCAGCAGACGCTTGCCGATGATATTGTTCCATGGCTAAAACAGCAAAAGCTCGATATTCAAGTTATTCGTCTGAAACCTTATCAGCCGGAAATGCTCCATTCTTCGCTTTTGAATCAAGGTTGGTTTGGTTTTTAGGGAGATTTTGCCAATGAAGAGGGAAGAGGCATGATTGCCGATTTTGTCCGCGGTTATGTAGCGAAACTCGAAGAGCAAAAGCAATAATGGAGCATCCAGCAATTGAAGCAAGTAAATTTCAAGACATTTACTTTTTTGATTTTGTGCCGTATGATTGGGTTTTGAAGTATACGAATTGATTATGGTTCACATTAGTCTTCAACCTGAAATTCTCGGACATATCCTTGGCTTTCCGATTACCAACAGTTTCATTCTTTCCCTCTTAACCGCGATTATTTTAATTGGGGTAGGTGTTTTTGTGGCAAAATCCCTGCGGTTTATTCCGAACCGGCTTCAAAATATCGTAGAGTTGATTATCGAGGGGTTGCTTGGGTTTATGACGCAGGTATTGGGAGACGCAAAACTTGCCCGCAAGTTTTTTCCTTTAATCGCGACAATCTTTTTATTTATTCTCGTGAATAATTGGATCGGCGTTTTACCGGGTACGGGATCCATTGGATTTTATGAAAATGAAAATGCGCATGTTCTTGAAAGTCCAGAGGGAACGGATGCTCATGAGGAAATTGAGCCGCAACCGTTGGAAGAAAAGGAAGAAAGTCATGGTCAATTTGTGCCGTTCTTTCGCGCGGCGAACAGCGATTTGAATACTACGCTTGCGCTCGCATTCGTTGCGATGGGTGCCATTCAAATGTATGGAATCGCAAAACTGGGATTTTTCGCGCATATCGGGAAATTCATAATTCTTACCAAGGGGCCGATTTATTTTTTTGTGGGACTTTTGGAGTTGATAGGGGAGTTCGCAAAGATTTTTTCCTTCTCATTTCGTCTTTTTGGAAATATCTTTGCGGGGGAAGTGTTGTTGGTGATTATTATGACGTTGGTACCCGTTATTATTCCCATACCTTTTCTTTTTCTTGAATTTTTTGTAGGATTCATTCAGGCATTGGTATTTTCTATGTTGACGTTGATATTTTTGAAAGTAGCGACAACGGAAGTTGAACATTAGAAATCAAAAAAGGTCAGAGATTAATTATTTTTTTATTTTTTTATGGAAACAGAAGCAATCAAACAGTTGGCTCCCGCAATCGCGATCGGACTTGGGTCATTGGGTCCGGGGCTAGCAATCGGCTTGTTGGCGGGAAAAGCGTTGGAAGCAATCGGACGGAATCCGGAAGCCGCTCCAAAGATTCAGACCGCGATGATTTTGGCGATCGCATTCGCGGAAGCTATCGCGATTTACGCTCTTGTGGTGGCATTGAGTATTAAGTTTGTATAGTCGCTTGTTGTGCCCGCGCATCTGCGGTTACATTGAGTTTACGGCGGAATGCAGGAATTATTCCAAAATTTAGGTATTAACGGCAAGCTTCTGTTCGCGCAGATCGTGAATTTTCTGCTTATTTTATTTTTGCTCAAGAAATTTGTCTTTGGCAAGCTGATTTCGCATTTGGAAGCGCGAAGAAAACGGATCGAAAAGGGATTGGAGTTGAGAGATAGTGCCGAGCGCGAAATGCAGAGAATAGAGGATGCCCGGCATCGTGAATTGCAATCGGCACGCATTCAAGCTGAAGGTGTGGTGGCGCAGGCGCGCACCGATGCCGAAGAAAAGCGCAAAAAAGCGCTTGAATTGGTGCGTCAGGAAGCGGAGCGTCTTCTTGCGCAGGCGAGAGGAGAAGCGGAAAAGCAAAAAAGCGATGCGACGAGAGCCGCGGCAGAAGACATAAGAAAAATTTCGCTTTTGCTTGCAGAACGCGTGCTTGCGCGATCTCTCACGAAAGATGACGAACAAACTGCGTTAAAAGAGGTGCAAACCTATTTTGAAAAAGAATATCAGCTCCAGCATTAATCTATGGCAAAAGCAAAAGCGAAAATTTACGCCCGAGTGCTCGTGGATTCCTTAAAAGAAGCCAAGCAACATAAGCAGACGGAAATTATGAGGGCATTCAAGACTCTGTTGCAAAAAAGAGGAGATGTTCGCCAGTTATCTGCGATTCTGCGGGAAGCCGAGAAATTGTGGCAGGATACGGAAGGTAAGCTGGCGAAACTCGTAAGCGCCGAGGCGCTTACTTCTGGGGATAAAGAGAGTATTGAAAAATGTTTGAACAAAGTAGGATATCGCATGGAGGAAGAAATTGATCCTAAACTCATCGGCGGAATGGCGCTTATTCTGGAGAATAGTTTTGTGATTGATAACACCGTGCGGGGGAAGCTCCAGCGAATCGCAAAACTTCTATAGAAAAGTATATTGTTTATTACTGGTTGCAGGTTAAGGATTTCGATCCGCAATCTGCAATAAGTAATCAGCAATTTCAATTATGGCAAAGGATTCATTGTACGATATTTTGAAAAAAGAACTTGAAGGAGTTCATGCTGGGCCAACTGGCGAAGAAATCGGAAAAGTAATGAGTATTGGAGACGGCGTGGCGCAGATCGAGGGCTTACCCAATGCCGTGTATTCTGAAATGATAGAAGTGCAGACTCAAAGCGGCGTTTCCGTTCCTGCGATGGTGTTAAACCTGGAAGAATTTCTGGTTGGCGCCGTGATATTGGGAGATGCCACGCAGATGAAAGAAGGAGATACCGTAAAACGCACGGGAAAAGTATTGTCCGTGCCGGTAGGGGAGCAATTGCTTGGGCGCGTGGTGAATCCACTGGGCGTTCCTTTAGATGGAAAAGGAACGTTGGGAACTACGCAGACTTTGCCCATTGAGCGTCCTGCTCCTGCGGTTATGGACAGACAACCGGTGAATACGCCGTTGGCAACAGGAATTAAAGCGATTGATGCTGCTATTCCCATTGGCCGCGGTCAGCGCGAGCTTATCATCGGCGACCGCCAAATTGGAAAAACCGCATTAGCTCAAGATACAATTTTAAACCAGCTCAATGAACCAGAAGCAACGCGTCCGATTTGTATCTATGTTGCAATTGGCCAGAAGACATCAAAGGTTGCGCAATTTGTCGGAGAATTACAAGAGAGGGGAGCTATGGCATACACTATCGTGGTTACTGCTAACGCTTCAGACCCCGCTTCTTTATGGTACATTGCGCCGTATGCCGGATGTTCGATGGGAGAATATTTCCGTGATAAGGGAAAAGATGTGCTGATTATTTACGACGACTTGTCTAAACACGCGTGGGCGTGGAGACAAATTGCGTTGCTGTTGCGTCGGCCGCCGGGTCGTGAAGCATATCCTGGGGATGTGTTCTATTTGCATTCTCGACTTTTAGAGCGAGCTTCCAGATTATCCAAAGAAAAAGGAGGAGGTTCTTTAACAGCGTTACCAATTATTGAAACTCAATTAGGGGATGTATCGGCGTATATTCCTACCAATGTCATTTCTATTACTGACGGACAAATCTTTTTGGAGTCTGATTTGTTTTCGAAAGGCCAGCGGCCTGCAGTAAACATCGGAATCTCGGTTTCTCGTGTGGGATCAGCCGCTCAAACCAAAGCAACCAAAAAAGTGGCAGGGCAATTAAAGCTCGATTTGGCGCAATTTCAGGAATTGGCGGCGTTCGCGCAGTTCGCGCAGGATTTGGATCCTGCAACCCGCAAACGAATTGACCGCGGCCAGCGGTTGATGGAAATTCTCAAGCAAGGGCAATTCGAACCAATGCCGATGGAAGAACAAGTTGCTTCTTTGTTGGCGGTGAA
>MHTV01000044.1 GCA_001823215.1 Candidatus Wildermuthbacteria bacterium RIFCSPHIGHO2_02_FULL_45_25
TTTCTCCCCTGCAATTGAGCTTTGCAAGGTTCTATTGAAAAGCTCAACTGCGGGAAAGCACCTTAGAACAATTCCAGAGCGGCTTGATGAATAGGAAGTGATCACACTCAAGAAAGATAAGGAGCGAAGAACAGAGTTCGTATTCATCAAGTCGCTCTCGGAAGAAACAAAATATACACCGAGGCGGACAGGAGGACATCCATGGTTGAAGTTTTTGGTTATCCAGTCCCGTGGTTCGCTTTTATCCCCGGCATGATCTCTGGGATCATGCTGTGGGGTATTTTTTCTTGGTGGGTTGCTGTAAAGGGTGATGGTTCCGGGTTGGCAAACCCAGCCTACACACTCTGGCTGGTGGGAGGGGGCAGCCCTCGTTATCAGGTGTTTGCGTTCCGTCTGCTCGCGCTGGTCATCGGTTGGCCAGTGAGAGCGATCGCGCGTTGCGTGTTCGCGGTTATGGACTTGGTGCGCTGGCTACGCGTACCGACGAAATCAAGTTAGCAAAGGGGGAAGAGCGTCTCGCGTTCGCGCGGGATTGCTCTTCCCCATCTATCAAAGTTCGCAAAAGATTGTGAGTTTTGATGGGTGAGTACAAAAGCGTTCCCGGAGCAGCACTCTCTCCCGCGCTTGTCTGCTTTGCGCAGAAAAGCACGTCTGTTGCGGGAACACTTTTGCACTTGCCCGGCGGCAAAGAATTTTTCTTTGCCGCTTTTGTTTTTGTCATTTGGTGGTATAACAAAAGCAGTACACAACATTTGTACAAAATCTGTTAAGCGCAAGAAGCGCGGAGGTGTTGTATGTCGCGAATCAAACGGGTAATGCTGGCGCAACCGGCTTCTGCCGGGGGCAATTTTGAATATATTGCGATTCCTAGACAAGGATTATTGTTCCTGTCGGGCGCTCTGGCCCAGTGGGAAGGCCCCTATCTGTACGAGCGGGAAATCTGGTTTGAAGACCGCTGCGGGCTGATTGACCCCAACAAAGACCTTGAGGGCGTGGACATCCTGATGGTGTCTTCTCTCATCAACGAGACGCCTCGAGCCTATACTCTAGCGTCTCTCGCAAAGATGTATCATCCAGATATCATCACGATTGGTGGGGGACCGCAAATGAGTCCTTTACCAGGTGAAGCGATTGAATGTGGCATGTTCGATGTCATTGTCAATCGCGAAGGTGAGGATATTATCGGTCTGCTTTGCGATGTGCTGTTGGAGTTTCCGCAGGGAGAGCGCGAGAAATATCTTACAAAAATTCCTGGCATCACTTTTTTGCAAGATGGCCACATGGTCGCTACTCGTCGCACGGGTTTGGTGCAGCCCGACTTTGTGCCGCTGCCCGACTTCCGCTCCATCCGCGACCTGACGCCCCAGCATCCCCTTGCCGGGGGCGTGTTGGAGACGGTGCGCGGCTGCACCGAAAAATGCACCTACTGCCAGGTGATTCAGCAATTCCTGGGCTATCGGATTATCAATCGGGAGACGGAGTTGTTGCGCCTGAAGCAGTTGGAAGACCTGGCCGCCGACGGGCTGATTCACGTTTCCCGCAACGGCAAGTTTAACGTGTTTATCTCCGACGACCTGCACGCCCCTCCATTGCGCGCCGTTAAGTTTCGCAATGAGCGGTTCGAGCGCCTCAAGAGTTGGAAAGGCCACACCGACAATATGTATATGATTTGCCAGGCGCGGGTTGAGGTGGGGCAAGACCCGGAGTTGGCTAACGCCATGCAAGAAGCCAACATCAAGATGATTTACGCCGGGGTGGAATCCTCCAGCGCCGAAAACCTGAAGGCGGTGAACAAGCGGCAAGACCCAACCCAGGTGCATCGCGATCTGGTAACGCTGAACCATGCCGGGTTTACTATGGTGGCGATGACCATCATCGGCCTGCCCTACGACACCGAGGAAAGCATTATGGCGATGGCCGACTGGGTAACGGGCTTGAGCCGCTACCAGACGGTCAACCTGCTTACACCCTTGCCTGCCACCTCCAACTGGCACGCACTGAAGCCCTTGAACGAGCGCGGCGAGTTGCTGCAACCGGGCGAGATGCGCCCCTACCACCTTTACACGGGCCGCCAGTTCGTTCACGAAGATCCGCGCTGGTCTATGCAGGAGAGCCGCGAGTTGTTCCTGCGCTATTCGGCCAAGCTGCATTCCATTGACGACCTGTACGGGCGCATCTTCCGCATCATGCGCTCTTACCGTCTTCGGCTTCATGATCAACGAGCGGAGGTGGTGTAAGTAAAAGGAGGATCAGAGCGAAATGCGCCGGGGAGATATTCTCCCCGGCTTTTTGTTTTCTGACTTGAATTATTGTTCTTTAAATTACGAAACCAGTGCATATAAGGTTTTGAGAACGTTGGGAGCGCGACTGGCGGGAGCACCAGGAATTTTTCAGCAGAAAAATATCCGTGTTCTCAAAACCTTATATGCACTGGTTTCGTAATTTAAGTATTGTTGACAAAACACGCCACTGACCTCTACACTAAGGGAAAGCATACCAATTCAATCAAGTGCTGGCAGGCGCATATTCTATGGCTAAAAACGGAACAAAAAAATCAGGAAAAAAGATGCCTCCAAGAAAATCTCGAAAAACAAAAACGAAGAAAGAAGTTCTTGCAGGAATAAAAACCTCTCTTGGAAAAGCGGCGGATAATTCTTTTGATAAGGAAAAAGATATTTTTGAAGGAGTGCATAAAACAAAAATTCGAGTTATCGGAGTGGGGGGCGGCGGCGGCAATATCGTGTCTCAAATAGCGCCGCGCGTTTCCCGCGTGGATTTTGTTGGAGTAAATGCGGATTCCCAAGCGTTAAAAGAGTTAGGGAAACATGTTAAGCAATTTTCATTCGGCCAGGATGTTACGCGGGGTTTGGGGTTTGGCATGGATGCTGAAGCAAGCGAGCGAGCGGCGCGAGCGGAAAAAGAACGTCTTCGGAAAATTGTCGAAGGATATGATATTTGTTTTCTGATTGCTTCTTTGGGCGGCGGAACGGGATCGGGAGCCGCTCCCGTCTTGGCTGAAACCTCTCACGAACTCAAGAATCTTACATTCGGCATTTTTACCATGCCATTCTCTTTTGAGGGCGAAAAGCGGCGGCAAGTCGCGGAAGCGGCGTTGGAAAAACTCAAGCCGTTCGTGAACGCATACGTCGTGATTCGTAACGATGCCATCTTTGAAATTATCGAAAAGAAGACTCCGTTTCCCAAAGCATTGGCGGAATTGAATTCTCGTCTGGCCGATTCTCTGGAAGGATTTATGAATGTGTTGGGATTGCCGGGACTCATCAACGTGGATTTCGCTGATGTGCGTTCTCTGCTCGAAGGCCGAGGCCGTCTGGCGTATGTTCACAGCGTAACGGCAGTAGGCCCGGCAAAAGCCGCAGAATCAGTGCGAATGCTTCTTTCCAATCCCTTGTATAATTACGGGATTGAAGGAGTAGATCGCATGCTGTTTAACGTTTCGGGCGATAAAGATTTGAAAATGCAGGAGGTGGCGCACATCAGCAGCGCTATTTCAGAGGCAAATCCGAAGGCGAAGATCATCTTTGGAGTTTCATGCAATGCGAAACTGAAAGATAAAATTCAGGTAACCCTTTTTGCGATTGGATGCGGCGGAGGGAATAAATCAGGAGAGGAGCCGCTTGCGGAGGAAAAACAGGGAATATCCGTAAAACCAAAGTTGACGAGCCCCAAAAAGAAACCGATGAAGCATAAATTATTTGCTCGCGTGGCGCCCAAGAAAAAAAACATTCCCGCAAGAACTCAAGCTATGAAAGCGGAATCCGCCATTCCGCCAGCAGGCGATAGGGAGCATGAGTCAAAATCTTTTGTGCGCCGGAACGGTTTGGAAGTGAAGAAAGCGGTAGATGAAGAAATCCGGGAATTGGAAAAAAAAGAAAAAGAATGGGATATTCCTGCTTTCTTGCGAAAGAAAGCATGAGATAAATTTGTATGAGCGAAGTCAGAAAAGCAATTATTCCGTTAGCAGGTTTGGGCACGCGGCTTTTGCCGTTATCGAAGGCGTTTCCCAAAGAATTGTTTCCATTGGTTGATCGGCCTCTTTTGCACTACGCGATCGCGGAAGCAAAAGAAGCGGGCGTAGAGGAAATTATTTTTGTGGCGGGAGCAAGCAAAAAAGCGATTAGCGATTATTTGAAGCGTTCCTTGCAGCTTGAGAAATTACTCGAAGAGCATGGGAAAAAAGATTTGCTTGAGGATCTTCGTTCCATTGAAGAATTGATGGCTGGATTGAATGTGTCGTATGTTACCGATAAACCCTTGGGAGATGGCCATGCGGTTCTTCAGGCAAAGAAACTCGTGGGAGACGCGCCTTGTTTTATTCTGTATCCCGATGACGTGATTGACGCAAAAATAGCGTGCGCGCGGCAATTAGAACAGGTATTTCGCACATCAAAAAAACCGACGCTTGCTCTTTTTCGGCTTCCATTGGAAAAGCTTTCTTCGTATGGGGTGGTGGCGACCGATAAAATGGCAAACCGCCTTCATAAGATTCGCAAAATTGTGGAAAAACCCGCTGCGGGAACTGCTCCATCAAGTTTTGCGCTTGCGGGCAGGAGCATTATCACGCCGGATGTTTTTTATTATTTGAAAAAGACAAAGCCCAACAAGAAAGGAGAGGTATCGCTTACGGAAACTTTCGCTGAAATGGTAAAAGACGGGAAAATTATTTATGGGTATGAATGCGAAGGCAAGTGGTTAGAATGCGGAAATATACAAGAGTGGATCAAATCATTTTGTTATCTTGCGTGCAGACATCCCAAATACGGCAAAGAGGTGCGTGCATTTCTTCATGAAGAAAGGTTATAATATCATATATGGCAATTCGAACAATTACTCAACAAGATGTGAAAGCAGTGTATAAGCAACGGCCGGCAGAGGTAAAAAAATATGATTACGGTCTGATGCTCGTGGTCGGCGGTTCAGAATTTTATTCCGGAGCTCCCGCGTTGTCTGCGCTGGCCGGCTGGAGAGCAGGGGTGGATATGGTGTATGTGATAGCGCCAAAACGCGCGGCAGATATTATCGCGAGCTTTACTCCAATTCTTGCGGCATATCCTGTTGACGGAGATTATCTTGGCTCCCAGCATCTCTCTCTCTTGCTTGCTCGCGCATTGGCAGCTAAAGAAGTAGCAAGAGAAAACGCATCGGTGGTGATTGGAGGCGGATTGGGCAGAACGGAAGAAACGCTTCAAATGGTTTCGCAATTTCTTGAACAAGTAGAAATTCCTGTTGTGGTTGACGCGGACGCGATTCACGCGGTTGCAAAAAATAAGCAGAGTATTATGGACAAACCCTTTGTTCTTACGCCGAACACTTTTGAGTTCGCGTTGCTTACGGGGCGAGAGGTTCGCGAATTGCCTCATGAGAAGCGAATTGAAGTGGTGCGGGAAGAAGCAAAAAAACTGCATACGACAATTGTTCTCAAGGCGAAAACAGATATTATTTCCAATGGAGAAGGTGTTCTGCTGGTAGAAGCGGGTTCCCCGTATTTAAGCATTGGCGGCACGGGAGATACGTTAGCCGGAATAATTGGAGCATTGCTTGCCAGAAAAGTGGATCTTATGGCAGCAGCCGCGGTGGGAGCGTATATAAACAGCGCGGCGGGAGAGTTGGCGGGGCGAAAACGCAAGGATTCCATGATTGCAACAGATGTGATCGAGGAAATTACGAACGTGATTGCGTAGAGAGAATGAAAGCATGCCCCGCGCGGGGCATGCTTTTGAGCTGGAATATTTTACACGCGAGCAAGAGATGATACAATACAAACATATAAACAGATAAAGAGTTTCTCTTTTATGGCAATACGAGTCGCAATCAACGGATTTGGGCGTATCGGAAGATTATTTTTTCGTCAGGCCCTGCAGAATAAAAATTTTACCGTAGTGGCGATTAATGATCTGGGAGATTTGGAGAATCTTGCGTATCTGTTGCAACATGATTCTGTGTATGGAACTCTTGGAGAAGAAGTGCGCATCGAAGAAGGAAGGACGGAAGAGTGGGGTCGCTTAGACGTTGGGGGAAAGACAACTGATGTGTTCCGCGTGGCTGACGCAGCGCAACTTCCATGGAAAAAAATGGAGATTGACGTGGTGGTAGAATCTACCGGGGTATTTGAATCGTACGAAAAAGCGCAGGTTCATCTGAAAGCGGGCGCAAAACATGTGGTGATTTCAGCTCCGGCCAAGGACGAAGACGGAAGCGACAGCAAAACCGTGTTGATGGGCGTAAATGAAAAAGATTTGCAAGGATGTCGGCTTTCTTCCAATGGTTCTTGCACGACAAACTCCATAGCTTCGGTCATCCAAGTTCTCCATGAGCATGTGGGCGTGCAAAAGGCGGTTTTGAATACTACCCATGCGTATACCGCGACTCAAAGCATTGTGGACGGGCCGGTGCGCGGCGGCAAAGATTTCCGGAGAGGACGCGCCGCCGGCCAGAATATTGTTCCTTCTAGCACGGGAGCCGCCATCGCGGTTGCAAGAGTTATTCCCGATATGAAAGATAAATTTGACGGAATTGCTCTCCGAGTGCCTGTGGTTGCAGGATCAATCGCGGATGTTACGTTTCTCGCGGCCCGCAAAACAAGTGTGGAGGAAATTAACGAGGTTTTAGAAAAAGCCGCAAAAAGCCCGAAGCTCAAGAATATCCTGCAGGTTACCAGAGAGCAATTGGTTTCTTCAGACATTATTGGACAGCCATATGGAGCGTTGGTGGATTTGAATTTTACAAGGGTAGTTGACGGAGATTTGGTGAAAGTATTATCCTGGTATGACAACGAGTGGGGGTATGTTGCTACGCTTGTTCGTCATGTCGAGGAGACCGCAAAAGCATAAGAATATAATATTAAACCATGAGTATTAAAGTTTTTGTGGAGATCCCTATGGGATCAAAGAATAAGTATGAGGTGGATGAAGAGTCGGGAGAGTTAATGCTGGATCGCACCTTGTATGGCCCGAATTACTTTCCCTTTGAATATGGGTTTATTAAGGACACCAAGGGAGAAGACGGAGATCCGTTGGATGTGGTATTGATGGCATCCAATCCCACATTCCCAGGATGCGTGGTGAAGGCCGAAGTCATCGGATATTTGGAGATGGAAGATGAGGGCGGTATTGATCATAAAGTGATTGCGATTCCTACTGCGAAACTGGATCCGCGCTGGGCTCATATCAAGAGTGTCGCTGATTTAACAGAACATCAAAGAGCCGAAGTCAAAGATTTTTTCGAGACCTACAAACGTCTGGAACCCGGTAAATGGGTAAAACTCAAGGAATTTAAGTCAAAGGAAGAGGCGGAGAAGCTGATCGAAGCGGCCCAAAAGCGTTTTGAAACGAAATAATTGAGATGAGACAAGAAGCTCTGCTTGAGAGAACCCTGCGAAACGCGACTTTCGAGAGAGTTTGCATTTTTTTTGAAGCTGCGCTATACTCAAACTTGTAATGTTAACACTTACTTCTCAACAACGAACACCAAAACAGAACGTGGCACAGATCCGCAAAGCTGGCTTTATCCCTGCGGTGCTGTATGGGCCTTCTACTGCGCCAATTTCTTTGCAAGTGGAGCAAAAAGCGTTTGGCAAAGTCTACCAGGAAGCAGGCGAAAGCGCTCTGATTACTTTGGAGATAGGAGGGGAGTCAGCCCCTGTATTAGTGCGCGATATTCAGCTTCATCCAATGCGAAGCCAAATTTTACATATAGATTTCTATCAGCCGCGGCTTGATGAAGCAATTGAAATTACGGTCCCTCTTGTATTTATGGGAGAATCCGCAGCTGTAAAAGACTTGGGCGGAACGCTAATCCGTAACCTTCAAGAAGTGGATGTTCGCGCATTGCCTCAAGATCTTCCTCATGAAATTAAAGTGGATATCAGCAAACTCGCGACTTTTGAAGATTATATTACGATTAAAGACCTTGTGCAGGCGGCGGGAGTTGAGATTTTGCGCGAAGCAGAAGATATGGTTGCTCAAGTAGTGCCTGTGGAAGATGTGGAAGCTGAACTTACAACTCCAGTGCAAGAAAACGTGGAAGCAGTAGAGCAGGTAAAAGAAAAGAAGGCAGAAGAAACTCCCGAAGAGTCCGCGGAATAATGTTGGTTCGGCATGCTATTTCCTGGATTCTTATGAAAATCACAAAACGCATTCTTGCGATTCCATTGATTGTATTGCTCTTGGGCGCGCTGGCATTTTCTTCGATGCCAGTTTTGTTGTTTGCGCAATCCTCGCCTTCTCAAGAAAAAGCTGCGCTTGAAAAAGAGCTTCAGGAATTGGAGACGCAAATCAAGCAGATCGAAAACGATATTACGAAGACGCGACAAGAGAAAGACTCTCTGAAAAACAATATCTCTATCTTGCGGAGCAAAATTAGTAAACTTGATTTGCAAATCAAGCAAAGCACGGCCATCATTGGGGATTTGCGCTCTCAAATCGCCGACACTTCCGCCTCTATCGATCAGACAACGAAGGATATTGAGCGCATGAAGGATCAAATTGCTCAAATGCTTCAGCGCTTGTATCGGGAGGATCAAAAATCAGCGGTGGAAATTATGCTGTCAAGTGATGAACTTTCAGATTTTTTCGCGGATGTTTCAGCATTGCAAGCGTTAAACGCTCGCGTGGTGGATTTGCTGAAAAACTTGCAGGATTTGCATGAATCCTTAGGAGTGCAAAAAGGAGCGCTGGAAGAAGAAAAATCAGGGGAAGAGCACTTTGTTCGGATTCAGACCTTGCAGAAACAGGAAAGTCAGAATATCAAATCGGAGACAGAGCAATTATTGAACGCTACCGAGGGGAAAGAAGCGCAGTACAAGCAAATACTGGCTGACAAACAAAAACGAGCAAAGGAAATTCGCACGAGGATTTTTGAATTAGTGGGGGTGCCGGACGCTCCAACTTTTGGAGAAGCGCTTGTGATCGCGCAAACTGTTTCTGGGCAGACGAGTGTTCGCCCTGCTTTGTTGCTTGCCGTGCTTACGCAAGAATCAAATCTTGGGAAGAATGTTGGCCAATGCTATTTGAGAAATACCTCCACTGGAGATGGAGTTACCGTGCGCGGCGTGCCGGTAAAAGCGGTTATGAAACCAAGTCGAGACGTGGGACCTTTCTTGGAAATTACCAAAGCGCTTGGCCGAGACCCTTACAATACACCGGTTTCATGTCCAATTCCAAGCGTGGGAGGATACGGAGGAGCAATGGGGCCAGCTCAATTCATCCCTTCCACATGGGCAGGATATGAATCAAAAATCGAGACGATAATAGGGAAACCGGGAGATCCATGGAATATCAGAGACGCATTTTTGGCTTCCGCTCTCTATCTTCGCGATGCTGGGGCGGCAAAAGGAACAAGAGATGCTGAATGGTGCGCGGCGATGATTTATTTCTCCGGACGTTGTGGTTCAAGCTATAGCTTTTATGGAAATTCTGTTCTTGCGATCGCAGATCGCTATGAAAAAGATATTGAAACGCTGAAGGAAGCAAATGGTAATTAACTTTGAATTACAAAACGCATAACATATAAGGTTTTGAGAACACGGATATTTTTCTGCTGAAACATTCCTGATGCTCCCCCTTCCACCTCGCGGTGAGGGGCTCGCGCCAGTCGCGCTCGCAATGTTCTCAAAACCTTATATGTTATGCGTTTTGTAATTCAAAGTCTTTAAGATTTTCGAGCGCGCCGGTAATCTCATCAAGGTTGCCTTCCATGATTTTTTCAATTCCGTGCCATGTTTGCTGGATCCGGTGATCCGTTACTCGGTCTTGCGGAAAGTTATATGTGCGTATTTTTTCAGCTCTCATTGCGCCGCCAATTTGGGAACGGCGTTCTGAAGAGAGACGGGTCTCTTCCTGATCCCGCTTTTGCTGATTTAATTTCATCTGCAAGAGCTGAATCGCGAATTCACGGTTTTGTTGCTGGTTGCGCGATGCTTGCGAAGTTACGATGAGTCCGGTTGGTTTATGTAAAACGCGAATAGCAGTTTTTCTCTTATTCACGTTTTGGCCTCCAGGACCTGACGCGTTGTATGCTTCAATTTCCAGTTCGCTCGGATTGATGTCAATTTTTGTCTTATTTGGTTTTGGCAGAACGGCTACAGACGCAGTTGAGGTATGAATGCGTCCCGCTTTTTCAGTTTCTGGAATACGCTGAACGCGATGAACTCCTCCCTCGCGCCGGAGTTTTTCAAACACGTCTTCTCCTTCAATCATAAACGAGACTTCGCGAAGGCCTCGGATATCCGTATCACTGATATCTACCAAGGTTTGTTTCCATCCTTTGGCGGCCGCGTATTTGCTGTACATGTCATAGAGGTTGCGCGCAAAGAGGGAGGCCTCGTCTCCTCCTGTGCCAGATCGAATCTCCATAACGATGCCCGCGGGCGTGTCTTCTTGCTGTTGTTTGAGAAGCCGCTCCAATTCCTTTTCCGCTTTTTTGATGGACTCATGGATTGTTTGAAGCTCTTGTTGAGCTATAATGGAAAGCTCCTCGTCCTCATGAGAGGAAAGAATTTGATTGTTCTCTGCGAGTTGTTTTTGGAGAGCCAGTGTTTCTTCTTGCTTTTTGATGATTTTCTCGATGTATCCTCGCCGTTTGGATATTTCCTGGAATTCTTCCCAACGCGAAATAATCTCGGGATCGGCGAGTTTTTGGGTAAGTTCCTCGTATTCTTTTTTAAGAAGTTCCATATCCATATAATTAATGTAAGCAAAACAAAGAAAAAAGAAAAGCTCTTTTCCGAGAGCTTTTCTTTTTTCTTGCTATTCAGCTTTCTTTGCTCGAGATTGGCGCTTCTGGATTTTTTTCACGCGCTTGCTTACGGTGCCCGTCTTTTTTTGAGAAGCACGTTCTTTGAATTTCTGGACTTGCCCCATGCTGTCCATGAGTTTTTCTTTTCCTGTGTAGAAGGGATGACACGCGCCGCATACTTCCGTATCAATCTTTTCCATCGTGGAACCTACGGTAAAAGTATTTCCGCATGCGCATTTCGCAATAGCTTCAGGATAATAGGTCGGATGAATATCTGTTTTCATACAACATAAAGCGTATCATGGAATTTGAAATTGCGCAAGACCACTTGCCTTTTGAATGGGGATATGATACAAAACAGATTATGGAAACAGTGAAAGAAAACAATATCCAAACTGCGAGTTCTCCTCAAATGGATGAGATGCTGGCAGCAGGTGTGCATTTTGGCCATAAGGTATCAAAGACGCATCCAAAAATGCGCCAATATATCGCAGGTGTTCGCAATACCGCGCATATTATCAATCTAGAGAAAACCGAAGAAAAATTGAAAGATGCGGAAAAAGCTTTGCAAAAACTTGCAGCTGACGGAAAGACGATTCTTTTTATCGGCACAAAAGTACAGGCAAAGGGGCCGGTGAAAGAGACAGCCGTGGAATGCGGAATGCCCTATGTGGCAGAGCGTTGGATTGGAGGATTGCTTACGAATTTCTCTGAAATTACCAAGCGCATTGAGTATCTTAAATCTTTGGAAGCTAAACAGGCAAGCGAAGATTTCGCCAAGTACACCAAGAAAGAGCAACATGATATGCAGAAAGAAATGGAAAAGCTGAATGACAAATTTGGGGGAATTAAAAAAATGACAAAACTTCCAGACGCGATGTTCGTAGTGGATTTGGAAGAAAATGCAATTGCGGTTGCCGAAGCAAGACTTAAAAAAATTCCTATTTTTGCGATTTCAGACACGAATACCGATCCTACGACAGTAACCTATGCGATTCCCGCGAACAATGATGCGATTAGTTCCGTGCGTTATATCCTTGCAAAAATAAAACAAGCGATTCTTGCGGGAAAGACATCGCAGCCAGCATAATTCTAAATTTCGAATTTATTTTTGTTCTATGGTTTCAATTGATCAAATCAAACAATTGCGCGAAGAGACAGGGCTTTCCATATCAGAGTGCAAAAAAGCATTGGAAGATGCAAATGGAGATATGGAAAAAGCAAAGGAAGTTCTCAAGCAGTGGGGAAAGAAAGTTGCCGAAAAAAAACAGGTGCGTGAAGTCGGGGAAGGATTGATTACTTCATACGTGCATGGAACGGGGAAAATCGGTGTGCTGGTGGATATTCGATGCGAGACGGATTTTGTGGCAAGATCGGATGATTTTAAGGAAGTAAGCCGTGAGATTGCGTTGCAGGTGGCTTCGATGGACCCCTCTTCTGTGGAAGAATTATTGCGCCAGCCCTATATTAAAGAGAATTCAAGAACCGTAAAAGAATTGATAAGCGATTATATCGCCAAGCTCGGAGAGAATATCGTCATTCACCGATTTAGCCGTTTTCAGATCTAACGCTGTGGGGAAAAATATGGCGCAATCCCTTTGCCAGGCAAAGGGTTTTGCATTATAATAATCCGTAATGTCGCAGACTATCCTTCTTATTATTTGTTTTGTGAGTTTGGCCGGAATTTTTTTCCTGATTGGAAAAAAAATTCCGCTTCTTTTGGCTTTTGCCACCGATAATGAAGAAAACTTTCGAAGTTTTATGGAGCAAGGCGCGAAACGGATTGCCGTTTCCAGTAAGAAAGGAGCAGCGCTTTCCCAAAAAACGTTTGAAAAAGCATTGGTGAAAACTCGGGCGATTGCCGCTCGCACGGAGATGCAAACCGGAGAATGGTTGTACCGGTTGCAGGCAAAATCGAAAGCGCGCAAGGATGGGTTTGCTTCGGCTTATTGGGATAAAATCAAAGAAAAACCGCTTGCTGTCAAGAAGCGCAAAAAAAAGACCGTTGTAAAGAAATCCAAGGCGGAACAAGTGTAGATTCTCTTAGGAGACAGAAGGTCGGTGGATCATGCAAGCAAAGCGCCAGCGTAGCTCAGTGGTAGAGCAACTGTTTTGTAAACAGTAGGTCGTCGGTCCGAATCCGACCGCTGGCTCCAACATACGAAAGCGGTGAAATGAAAAATAAAAGTTTTGGGAAATGCCGTAGATAGTGCGGCATTTTTGTCTGTAAGGGGTAATTTGTATGGCAACTCATTTTCCAGTTCAATTGATTGTTCCTTTTTTGGCGCTTTCAGCCGCGTTTTTTGCCGCGTCCAATAATGTGCTCATTCGCAAAGGATTGGATCATGGAACACGGGCAGAAGCTATTTTCATTTCTTTGTGCACAAGTATTTTCCTGTATTGGTTTGTGCTTGTTTCGCTTGGTCTGGCAAAGGAGGTCTGGAATGTTTCTGCGTTGTGGTTTCTTGGAGCTGGGGTGTTGGCTCCTGGCGCTGCGCGTATCCTGAATGTTATTTCTCTTGAACGGGTTGGAGTTGCCAGAACCATGCCAATCGCGGGAATCGCTCCCTTATTTGCTGTGCTTTTGGCGATGATATTTTTAGATGAACTTTTTTCTTTTGCGGTGCTGATCGGAGTTTTTCTGATTGTATTTGGTATTTATGTGCTAAGCCGCGAGAAAAAGCAAAATGGGAAGCGCTTTGAAAAAAAGGATATATTCTATCCATTGGGCTCCGCGTTGTGCGGCGGTTTTTCCCTTTTATTGAGCAAACAGGGGCTTGCGGGTATGAGTCCGTTTGTAGGAGCTGCGATTACCGCAACTGCGGCGCTTGTGGTGGTAAGTTTGTATATTGTGGTAAGCAAAGAAGCGAAACGGGAGTACCCGTCTCGGAGGTTATTCTTTTTTGCAATGCTTGCGGGCGCTTGCATGGTGGGCGGGTTTACACTCAACTTTACCGCGTTGGAAATGGGTGATGTTTCCGTCGCCGCTCCTTTGTTTGGAACATTTCCCTTGTTTGCAACATTCCTTAGTCATTTTCTCTTAAAAGAGCATATTACCGGACGTATCTGGTTAGCGGCGGTATTTATGGTATGTGGTGTGGCAGTCATTACGCTTGTATAAAGAGAGAAGAAGTATTGCTAAAGAACCTGTACATTTTCTTGACATTTTTTTGTGGGACGCGTAAGATATACTTGTTACATAATCCGAACCAATTTATGTAAGTACGCTTTCACGAAGAACGTAGGAAAAGACAAATCCCGAAAGTATTTGAAGCAAAAGAATCTTTCGCGAAAGTGAAGGAATCTTGCGCGAATACTTTCGGGGTTTGTGTTGAGAGGTTGGCAGAATGGCAAGAACGTTGACAACTACATACAAATCCTTCTGAAAGATTACGCACGTAATACTTTGAGAAGGTTGATTATTTTTTCCCCCGAAAAGATAATCATGAAGTTGATTTTCTAGAGTTGTCCCGACCTGAAACAGACGAAATCTGTGGAGGGACTGTGGAGCATTTGTTCCGCGGGACATCTCTTATGACGTTTGTTTTCTTTGAGAGTTTGATCCTAGCTCAGGATGAATGCTGGCGGCGTGGATAAGGCATGCAAGTCGAGCGGTTCAACAATTCTCGCAAGAGAATTGTTGGATAGCGGCGAACGAGTTAGTAACACGTAGGTATCTACCCATTACACGGGCATAGCTCGCCGAAAGGCGGATTAATTCCCGATGGTCCCGCAAGGGTAAAGCCCCGACGCAAGTCGGAGCGGTAGTGGAAGAGCCTGCGTCCTATCAGCTAGTTGGTGAGGTAAGAGCTTACCAAGGCGATGACGGGTAGGGGACGTGAGAGCGTGTTCCCCAACGATGGCACTGAGACACGGGCCATACACCTACGGGTGGCAGCAGTCGAGGATATTGGACAATGGGCGCAAGCCTGATCCAGCGACGCCGCGTGCGGGATGAAGGCCTTCGGGTTGTAAACCGCTTTTGTAGAGGAAGAACTTCGGTGACGGTACTCTACGAATAAGGGGGTGCTAATTCTGTGCCAGCAGCCGCGGTAAAACAGAACCCCCAAGCATTATCCGGATTCATTGGGCGTAAAGCGTCTGTAGCCGGTTTGGAAAGTCTCGGGTTAAATACCGAAGGCTCAACCTTTGGAATGCTCGAGAAACTGCCAGACTAGAGGGCGTTAGGGGCTGATGGAACTCTTGGTGGAGGGGTGAAATCCGTTGATATCAAGAGGAACACCAAAAGCGAAGG
>MHTV01000045.1 GCA_001823215.1 Candidatus Wildermuthbacteria bacterium RIFCSPHIGHO2_02_FULL_45_25
TGTATGAAGTTCTCAAGCAAGGCGGTTTTCAAGCGCATTTGGTTGGGAATATCGGAGTTCCGGTATTCCAAGCGCTTGAAAAAGCAACGAAGAAAGACGTGTTTATCTATGAGCTTTCCAGTTATCAGCTTGAACTTTTGAGAAAAAGCCCTCATATCGCGATATTGCTGAATTTGTATGAGGAGCATCTTGACCATTATGGGAGCATGAAATCCTATGTGGAGGCAAAATCCCATATTGCCAAATTTCAGACGGACAAAGATTATCTCGTGTATAACCGGAGTAATCAATTAGTGAGGGCGATCGCGAAAAAATCAAAGGCAAAGAAAATTGCGTATGAGTATGCGATACGTGCCGATGCACCCTTTATAGCCGCGCTTGAACCGGTAATTGAAGTGGGAAAGTTGCTGAAAATTTCTCAAGCAAAAATTCAGAAAGCGATTCGGCAATTCAAGCCGCTTCCACACCGCCTTGAATTTGTGGGAACATATCGGGAGATCAAGTTTTACAATGATTCGCTGGCAACCATTCCAGAAGCTGCGATGG
The DNA here is from genome assembly GCA_001823215.1 of Candidatus Wildermuthbacteria bacterium RIFCSPHIGHO2_02_FULL_45_25. Lineage (GTDB taxonomy): Bacteria > Patescibacteriota > Minisyncoccia > Minisyncoccales > UBA10102 > O2-12-FULL-45-9. Next base: position 547 of record MHTV01000045.1, read on the forward strand.
CGGCTATTTCCTCGCTGGGAAGCAATGTGCATACGCTTATCGCCGGCGGATTCGATAGGGGAGTGAGCATGAAAAAATTTGCCGAATATCTTTTGGCAAGTCCGGTGCGTGTGCTTATTCTGTTTCCAATCACCGGAATTTCTCTCTGGGATGAAATGCAGAAACTTGCGGACCGGCAAACCAGTACGCAATTGCCAGAGCATGTAATCGTGCAGACAATGGATCAGGCAGTTCAAGAATCGTATGCGCGCACTCTATCTGGCAATATTTGCCTTCTCTCGCCGGCGGCTTCGAGTTTTAATCTTTTTCGGGATTATCAGGACAGGGGAGAGCAATTTAAGAAATTCGTGAAATTCTATGGCAAGAAAAAAAGCTGACTGGTATCCTGATGGTATTCTGCTTGCGTTGTGCGGCGCTCTCTTGTTGAGCGGAATTTTGATTTTGGCAAGCGTCTCGGCATCCTTCTCGCTGCAGAAAACAGGAACAACTTTTTATTATCTTAGCCATCAGTTATTCTATGGCCTTTTGCCGGGTCTCATATTCGCCGTGGCTGCTTTTGTGATTCCCCTGGAAAAAATGCGCACATGGAGCGTGTATCTGCTTTTGGGATCATTACTTTTGATGAGTTTAGTGTTTATCCCGGGGATTGGAACTTCTTCGGGAGGAGCTTCTCGATGGATTTCTATCGGGCCGATTACCTCGTTTCAGCCGTCAGAAATACTCAAACTCGCCTGTATCTTGTATGTTGCTTCGTGGCTTTCTTCAAAAGGGAAATATCCGTCAAAACAAAAGGCGGTTGCTTCAAGAAACGCTCGGCGCGGCGAAAAAAAATTCACAAAAATCTTTTCTCAATTACAGCATACATTTCTTCCATTTATTGCGATTATGAGCGTAATCGCATTATTTTTGCTGATGCAAAAAAACTTAAGCACGCTCGGCGTTATTGTGGTGGTGGGATTGAGCATGTATTTTCTCTCTGGCGCTCCGTTCTGGCATTCGCTGGCAATGCTTTTCCCCGGAATGATATTGGCGGGATTGGCGGTGTTGCTTACTCCCTTCCGTATGCAGCGCTTGGCCGCTTTTCTTAATTCGTCTTTTGATCCTTTGGGACAGGGCTATCAAGCAAAGCAAGCGATTATTGGTATTGGATCCGGCGGATTGACTGGAATCGGGCTTGGGTTAAGCTATCAAAAATTTGGATTGCTTCCCGAGCCAATTTCCGATTCCATTTTCGCTATCTTTGCAGAAGAGACAGGTTTGATCGGAGCGTTATTGCTTATTGGTTTGTACCTCGCGTTTTCGTGGCGTACATTTGTAATTGCGCGCCGCGCTCCCGATCAATTTTCGCAGCTTGTCGCGATGGGAATTGGTATTTGGATTTCGTTTCAAGCGTTTGTAAACATGGGCTCTATGGCAGGGGTTGTGCCGCTTACGGGAATTCCACTACCTTTTATCAGTTACGGGGGCTCATCTCTCGCGTTGAGCATAGCCGCACTCGGTGTGCTGCTGAATATCTCTCGCACGCGAAAAGTGTAGATACTTTGAATTACGAAAAGAGCAAAACATAATGCTTTGAGAACACGGATATTTTTCTGCTGAAAAATTCCTGGCTCTCCCACCTCGCGGTGAGGGGCTCGCGCCAGTCGCGCTCCCAATGTTCTCAAAACCTCATAATGTGCTAGTTTCGTAATTCAAATGTATTCATGATACACTAAAAATATGAAAATTGTTTTCGCGGGCGGTGGTACCGGTGGTCATATTTTGCCCATTGTTGCTATCGCAAGAGAACTCCAGAAGAGCGTTTCAGACCAACAGTTGCAACTTCACTATATCGGACCAAAAGATATGTTCGGAGAGATGACGCTCGAACAGGAAGGATTGCGCATCCACCGAATTTTTGCCGGAAAATTGAGGCGAACAGGAGGAATCGGAGCTTGGTTGAAGAATATTTTTGATATCTGCGTTCTTCTGCCATTGGGTATTCTCTGGGCGCTTAAAATCGTTTTGTTTCTGTGGCCCGATGCTATTGTAAGCAAGGGCGGATACGGAGCATTGCCTGTTACCATTGCGGGTTGGCTGCTGCGCAGGCCCGTATTTCTCCATGAGTCAGATATTGCGCCGGGACTTGCCAATCGCATCGGCGGGAAGTTTGCTCTGGAAATTTTTACATCTTTTCAACGCACAGAATATTTTTCAGCCAAGAAAATGTTGTTTGTGGGAAATCCTATCCGCAGGGAGCTGCTTACTGGAGATCAGCAGGAAGCTGCCCGATTATTTCAACTTACCAATGAAAAGCCGGTCCTGCTTATTCTTGGCGGTTCTCAAGGAGCACAGCGTGTAAACAATATAATCTTGGAGATTTTGGCAAAATTGCTCGAAAGTTTTGAAGTCATCCACCAGACCGGCAAACGTAATTTTGAGCAAGTGAGAAAAGAGGGGAAAGTAGTCGTTACTCAAGACAATTTGCGCTTTTATCATCCCTTGCCGTTTCTTACGGAACCCGAGCTGAAACACGCATACGCGACCGCCTCTTTGGTGGTAAGCCGCGCGGGATCCGGAAGCATTTTTGAAATTTCTGCGCGCGGGATTCCGGCAGTTTTGATTCCATTGCCCGAATCCGCGCAGAATCATCAACTCAAAAACGCGTATGGCTATGCCCAAAATGGAGCTGCCATTGTTTTGGAGGAAAGCAATCTTACCCCGCATTTTTTTCTGGATCGCATCATATCTATCGTATTCAACGAAGAAAAGTATAAAAAAATGTCATCGGCCGCGTTTGATTTTTCCAAGCCAAATGCGGCATACATCATTGCTCATTATCTCCTGGAGTACTTGAAACGATAGAAATTTTGAAATATACTACTGGTATGTCAAGACAATCTACTCCTCAATCGGTCAGAGTTCGGATTGCGCCGTCGCCAACGGGACCTATTCATATGGGAAATGTGCGGGCCGGTTTATTTAATTATCTATTTGCCAAGCAGCAAGGAGGCGTATTTATGTTGCGCATCGAAGACACCGACAAAGAGAGATCAAAACCCGAATGGGAAAAAGACATTTTTGAAAATATGCAGTGGCTAGGACTTCTATGGGATGAAGGTCCGGATCCCGCGCATCATGGGGCATCTTTTGGGCAGTATGGGCCTTATCGGCAATCTGAACGCACCGAGCTCTACAAAAAATATCTTCTCAAGCTTTTGGCGGAAGGCAAGGCGTATTATTGCTTTTGCGCGAGCGATGAATTGGAAGCGCAACGTTCCAATCAAATGAGTTTGGGAGAAGCGCCGCGTTATCTTGGCACATGCCGCCAGCTTGCCAAAGATCAGCAAGAAAAGAAATTCAAAGAAGGCAAACCCGCTGTTATTCGTTTTATTGTGGAGCCAAAAGTCGTGGTCTTCGATGACTTGATTCGCGGCAAAGTTTCCTTCGACATGTCGTTGGCCGGAGATATTGTGATCGCGAAAAATCTGGAAACTCCCTTGTATAATTTTACCGTGGTCATTGATGACTATGAGATGAAGATTACGCATGTGATTCGGGGAGAGGATCATATCCCCAATACTCCAAAACAAATCTTACTCCAACAAGCGCTTGGATTTCCGGGTGCGCAATTTGGGCATTTGCCGCTTCTGTTGGGTACCGATCGCACGAAATTAAGTAAGCGACATGGAGACCATTCAGTAACCAGATATCGCAAAGAAGGATATCTTCCGGAAGCCGTTCTTAATTTCCTGGCGCTTTTGGGTTGGAATCCAGGCGGAGAAAAAGAGATTTTTACGCTCCAAGAGCTTGTGGAAGATTTCTCTCTCAAGCGCATTCAGAAGGGCGGAGCGGTGTTTAACGTGCAACGCTTGGATTGGATCAATGGGTATTATATCCGCCAAATGCCAATTGAAGAGCTTACCAGGCGATGCATTCCGTTTTTAATCAATGCAGGATTGATTGATCCATGGCCAGACGTTAAGGGGGAAGAGATTTGGTATATGGCTGAAAAAAGACCGTTTCCTGAAGGAATTCTGAAGGAAGAAGATATTCAAAAGGTTATTAGTTTGTATAAAGATACGATCCAACCGTATCAGGATCGCTTGAAGAAACTTTCAGAACTTCCGGAAATGATTGATTTCTTTTTCGTGGACAACTTAGATTATCCAAAAGAATTATTGCTCTGGAAAGATGCTGATGCGGCAACAATAGCGCATGCGTTAGAAAGAGCGAAAGAAATCTTATCTGGTATCGCGGATGACAAATGGACAAGAGAACATTTGGAAGAAGTTTTGATGCCCTTTGCTGAACAGGAAAAAAACAGGGGATATATGCTCTGGCCGTTACGAGTCGCTCTTTCAGGAAAAAAAGCATCGGCAGGACCGTTTGAAATCTGCTCGGCGCTGGGCAAGGAAAAAACTTTGCGGCGAATTCAATTTGCGCTCGAAAAATTTTAGGATTGCGGGTATAATGGAAAATAATGAAAGCTCAAAAGCAGGGGAGAAGAGAGGGGAGAGCCAATGTTACAGTTTGATGCGTTATTTTTTTCTCACATTTTTACTTTTGGGAATAGTTGGCACGACGAGCATGCCGTTTTGGACGTATGCTCAAACCCATGAAAATCCCGTATCGCCTGGCTTGCATGTTCCAGAGAATTTTGAGGAAGCGCAAAAGGGTACGGAAGAAGCAGGGAAGAGGATATGGGAAGAACTGCCTCGCATTCTCAAAGATATTTGGAACAACGAAATTCTGCCGCTCTGGAAAACAATGTGGAACTGGGTTGTAATGCTCTGGGATCACACGGTCAAAGCATGGGTAGAAGCATGCTGGGAATGGCTGCGAAGTTTATTTGGAGAAGAGATTGATACACGCACAGAGAGCGCTCGAGAACAAATTGAAGAGGAAAAACAAGAGTTGCAAGAGGAGCTGGAAAAGGAAGGAGAAAATATTACAAGAAGTTTGTGGCAGAGGTTTAAAGATCTTTTTCGCAATGCAGATACGCCTTAGATGTGCTGTGGATAACTTTTGGGTGCGTGTTCTTATATGTGTCGCACAATGTAGGTTAAGCGACATTTATGCGCACTTCAAATGTTTAGATCATTCTGCGAGCCAATCCTTTAGGGAATGAGTCATCTTGCCAAGCAAGATATCTGCGGGCTATCTTTGGAAGAATGGCTTGCGAGATGCGATGATGCTTATCCTTTGACTATCCCTTGAAACTCACACATATTCCCCTTTCATGATGCAAAAATCTCAAAAAACCATTTTCGATCATATCCCCGATTTTATTGATTATTGCGATGTGGAACGCGGACTTTCCACGAAGACCCAGGAAAACTATTCTCGGTATCTTCATAAATTCCAAATATGGCTCAAATTGAAAAAAATCCAAAATCTTTTGCCCCATGAACTTACCGCAGATCTCATTTGGCAATACCGCTTGTATTTGGCCCGTAGACAGGATATTCACGGCAAAACGCTTTCTCGACTAACCCAGAACTATTATTTAATCGCTCTAAGGGCGCTCCTGGGTTATTTTGTGGTTAAAGATGTAGAATGTATCCCGCCAGATAAAATAACCCTTCCAAAAGACGCTACAAAGGAGCGAAGCATTAAATTTCTTACCCTTGAGCAAGTACGCAAACTTCTTGAAACTCCTCAAACCTCTACGCCATCTGGTTTACGCGATAAAGCCATATTAGAGATCCTTTTTTCGACTGGCTTGCGGATCGCGGAACTTGTCATGCTTAACCGAGAGCAATTTGATTCAATCTTTACGAAAGAGGATTTTGAACTTGGGATTATCGGAAAAGGAAATCGGCCCCGCACCGTGTATTTCTCAAACCGCGCGCTCCATTGGCTCAAGGAGTATCTCAAGACCCGCATGGATAAAGAAAAAGCATTATTTATTAATTATCGAGGACGAAGTCAGGAGGACCTTCGTCTCTCTGCTCGCTCAATCGAGCGAATGATAAAAAAATATGCGATTGCGGCAGGTGTGCCTATTTTTACTACGCCCCATACCATGAGGCATTCGTACGCAACCGATTTATTGGAACAAGGAGTTGATTTGCGAAGTATTCAAGAATTTCTTGGTCATAAGAATATCGCCACTACCCAAATCTATACTCATGTGACCAACAAACGTCTTCGGGATATTCATCGCCAATTCCATAGCGGAGGGCGGCTTGACAATGCTGAACCAAACACTCCACTCGACGAGCAGTTGGATTCTCATTGAAATGAAATGTCGCACAATATAAACCGCCAACACAATCATTGCGTTGGCGGATCCTTTTAGGAAGTGCTGAAAAATACGTATCCTTTTCTCCTTAAAATTTCTTCGAGTTCGCATGGGCAACTCGAGAGAATTGCCGCGGAGTGCTCAACCTCACAAGTGGAAATACATCGAGCGGGTTTGATCGGCGGGATAAGTGTTGCCAGAACCGCAAGGGCAAATATCTCTTGCTTGGTGAATACTCGCGTGCTTGTTCCCTCGGGCGATACTTGAACTATTCGAAGTTCAATAAGTGGCCATGGCTTTTGAGCCATTGCTCTGCCTCCTTGTATGTTGGATACGTTTCCCCTACCTTTCTCCAGAAATTTTTGGAATGGTTCATAAAGGCCAAGTGCGCTAATTCATGAACCACAATATAGTTGACTACGAATGACGGAGCCATCATCAATCTCCATGGGAAATTGATTGTCTTGCGACGCGTGCACGATCCCAGCTGATGTTTGGCTGAAGTGATATGCAGGGATTTGAACTCAACACCCATTTTTCGAGCATACGCAGAGCTTCGTTGAAAAAGCTCTTTTTCTGCCTGCTGTTTATACCAGTCGATGAATAAACGCTTTGCTTCTCCCCTATTCTCTTTTGCTAAAACGAACTGTCTGCGAAAAACCAAGTCTGGCGAATTTTTTTTGGTAAATTGAAGTTTGTAGCGGACTCCAAAATAAAGGAATTTCTCTCCGGGCTGGAATTTCAGCTTTGGAGCTAACATTTTGCGTAACCGATGCTGTCTGGTTTTTTCCTGAATCCACAAACGCTTCTGTTCCACAAAACGCTGAATCTCCTGGCGGCTTGTTTTTTTGGGCGCGCGCACGGTCAAGCTCCCATCATGTTCTACGACAAGCGCAAGTGTCTTTTTTCTGCGCGTATAGATAATGTCATAGGTGATTTTTCGCATGAAACTTGACAAAAGTAAATTCTTATGAAGAAAAACATCCCTCTTCTGGATGTCCTATTGTAACTCTTTTCAATCGCATATTCAAGAGCAGGGTGCGTTATTCACAAAGATGTTAATACGCGCGCTACGATTTCGCGCGAAGTCTCCGGATTTAAAGATCCCTTTGTCTTTGCCATCATTTGGCCAACGAAAAACTGAAGCGCATTCCCCTTTCCTTTTTTGTAATCTTCGAGGGCTTTCGGATTATTCTGAATAATTTCTTTGGCGATTTGTTCAATTTGTGCCGCGTCTGAAATTTGATGGAGACCGCGTTCCTCAATAATGTGATCGGGGTCAGCTCCTGTTCGAAGCATCTCTTTTAATACTGATTTTGCCGCCGCGCTTGAAATTTTGTTGTCTGCGATAAGGTTAATCAATTCTGCGAAATTTTCCGCGGTTACCAAAAAATGAGAGTCTTGAACGCCTGTTCCGGTTGCTTGAAGATACCCTTGCAAATCAGATAACATATAGTTCACGGAAAGTTTTGTGCGTATGCGAAGCTGATCTTTTTCTAATGGGCCAAGTTCGCTTACCACCTGTTCAAAATACTCTCCCATGTCCTTATTTTTGACCAAGGCGTCTGCCTCTTTTTGCGTCAGATTAAATTCTCTCTGAAAGCGGTCTTTTCTTGCTTGAGGAAGTTCTGGCAAGCAAGCGCGCAATGCTTCAATTTCTTCTTTGCTAAACTTCATGGGAGGAATATCGGGTTCCGGGAAATACCGGTAGTCATGAGCGGATTCCTTTTCTCTTTGAAGGAATGTTTCCCCTTTGAGTTCATTCCATCCGTGAGTTTCTTGCCTGATTTGTTGCCCTTTAACTAGAGATTCTGTTTGCCGCGCAATTTCAAATTCAATTGCTTGTTCAACCGATCGGAATGAGTTTAAGTTTTTGACTTCTACTTTGGTTCCAAATTCTTTTTGGCGCTCCGGGCGGATAGAGATATTCGCTTCCACTCGCATTTGGCCTTTTTCCATATCAGCGTCTGAAACTTGGAGATATCGTAAAATTGTTTGGAGTTGACGAGCAAATTCGCTGGCTTCTTGAGATGATTGAATATCGGGTTCCGTAACCAATTCCATCAGAGGAACTCCTGCTCGGTTGAAATCCACTAACGAAAAAGTTTTGTCTGTCTGATGTTGAGAACGGGCGGTATCTTCTTCCAGATGAATTCGGCGGATTTGAATTTGGCGGTCAAATACCCGAAGTTTGCCGTGTTCACAAAGCGGTAAATCGTATTGGCTGATTTGGTAACCCTTCGGCAAATCAGGATAAAAATAGTTTTTGCGATCGAATTTTGAAAATGGAGCAATCGCGCAGTCAAGAGCCAATCCCACTTTGATAACGTTCGTTATCGCATCTTTGTTGGCAACGGGTAATGTGCCGGGATGCCCCATGCAGATTGGACATACATTCGTGTTTGCATCCTTTTGCAAAGGATCGTTTAAGCAAGAGCAAAACATTTTGCTCCTTGTTTTCAATTCCGCGTGAATTTCCAGTCCAATCGTAGGAATATATCGCATAGTTCTTATCGTTGGATTTTTGTTCGTAAAGTATCCCAAATATGCTCGTGGATATCTTCTTTACATAGCATACTATTTTCCTTCATACATTCAATAACGCAAAAATCTTGAGGGAAAAGAGAGATGGTATGCTGATAAGATTTCCATGAATCCTGCAAATACGAGAGGTTTTGCTCATGAATATCTTGTTTGATTTTCTTGGCAGGGTTAGCCAGAGCCACAAGCTCAAAGGATTTTTCAGGCGAGACATTCATGAAAAAAGAGATACTTGGTTTGCAAACGCCAAATATGGAAATTTCCAGATCATACAGCCATCTGAAAAATTTTTCGCGCGCTCTTTTGTCTTTAATTTTCCCGCCTTGATGCCCGAAGTTCGACCACAAATAGCGATCGGTTACCACGATATTTCCTTGCGCAAGCCATTTGGTAATCTGAAAATTCGCATCGTAATGATCAATGGCGAAAAATATTGCTGCTTGTTGAGGGCTAACCTCCGTGAGCATTCCCCAAGCTCCTGAAAGGTACTCTTCTACGGGCCCGGCAGATTTCTTGCCGTATTGGGGCGAATGCAATGTTTGCACCGGATATCCTTCTTTCTGTAATCTGGCAATCAAAAGTTCGACTTGCGTAGTTTTTCCCGAACCGTCAATTCCTTCAAAGTTAATAAACATTGCTTTGCGATCCAGATAGTTTATCGTTTATGGTAACATCCTATTTATACTTGTGTTTCCCGCTCGGTTGTTGTTACCCTTCCTCCTTGCCATTGCCCGCGATACTTATTGCCTTCTCCTTTTACTTCAAAAAACATTATGTGCACGATTCTCGCGCCCATTTCCAATGGAAATTCCTCACTGCGCATATTATAGATACCCATACTCAAACCTCCTTGGTATCCCGGAGGAACTTGGCCGCCATAGACATATACTCCTGATCGAAATAGCGTGGAGCGCGGCGTCATAATTGCCAACAAGTCAATTGGCATATTCACCTTCTCGACGGTTTGCAAAACATAATAAGTTTGCGGCTTCAGAGTAATCTTAATTGGCTTAGCATCTCCTTCGTATTTGCCGATCAAACTCATCTGGGGGGTTTCCCGTTCTGTAATACCGAGAAATCCTTTGCCTGAAACCTCATATATCTCCCCTATTCTCAAGTCAAAACCAGCTCCTTCAGGATTTTTCAATTCGCGTTCTGATAAATTCTCCACAATCTTTTGTTCTGCCACTAAACGATGAAGTTCTTTAATTCCTAGTACCATACGCTATTGGATGTTATATTCTAATAATACGGTGTTATCATTCAGCTTTTCGACAGCTCTTAAGTCAAGCTTGGCATCTATTTCTTTTTGAAAAAGCTTCAATCCTTCCCCAAATACTACTGGTTCTATGGTAAGATAGAGTTTTTTGATAAGTCTTCGTTCCATGAACATCGTATAAATGGATGACCCGCCGCAGATTGCAACTTCTTTGTATCCGCGTTTCTCCAAATCTGCCAAGAGATCACCGGGATCGGCTTCCGTTACTTCCGCGCCAGGAAAATTCTTCTCTGTATTGGAATACACAATGTTTAGGCGTTCAGGCAAGGGTTTGCCAATCGTTTTGTAGGTATTCAATCCCATGACAATCACGCCGGCTTGCTTGGTGCGTTTTACAAAAAATTGTGTATCTTCTTTGCTTGTCCATTCCAAGGAAAGATGTGAGGAGTTGCGCGCGATAAATCCATCAGCGGATATGCTTGCGATAATAAATGGAGAAATTGCCATAAAAATCTCTTGTATTTCAGTATCTGTTACTATATCATAAATTGTAAGAAAGAATAAAGCACATGAAATAATAGTTTTAGAATATACTTTTGAGAACCTTGCGAGCTTGACTGAAGCGAGCACGAGGAATTTTTCAGCAGAAAAATATCCGTGTTCTCAAAAGTATATTCTAAAACTATTATTTACCCTCCTATAAACATTTCTAATTCCTCTAATTATTCCGTATGTTTCTTGCCGATATTGATATCAAAAAAGCGTTACAAGTAGGCGATCTTTATATCAAAGATTTTGAGGAAGCAAGATTGCAGCCCGCGAGTTACGATATTTTGTTGGGCAATCAGTTTATTGTAACCGATCCTCATGCGACTCCCTTTGTGGATCCCGCAAAAGGAATTTTGCCAAAAACCAAAGAAATCTTTATTCCCGATGGCGGTGAATTTATGTTGCATCCGAGCGTGAGCGTATTGGGTTCGTCTCATGATTTTTTCGGCGCAAGCAACAAATATCTTATTCATCTTTCGGGTAAAAGCAGTCTGGCAAGAATTGGATTGATGGTTCACAATACCGCAGGAATTGTAAATCCCGGGCATTATCTCAATATCACGCTGGAATTATGCAATTTGAGTTCCGTGCCGATTATTTTACGCCCTAAGATGAAAATCGCGCAATTGCTGTTCTCCATGCTCACAAGCCCAACCCAGCAGGAATACAGTAAAACAGGGAGCTATTCCGATAAGAACCACGGAACGGTCGCAGGAATTTTTAAGCAGGTGCAAGCCCCTCACATCCCTTATGGAACAGACCAACAAGCATCCTGAATACCAATATCTGTATCTTTTGCAGGATATTTTAGATAACGGCGCCATTAAGCATGAATTTAATACGGGCATTGAATTCCGCAGTGTGTTTGGCAGACAAATTCGTTTTGATTTATCGCAGGGCTTTCCCCTGCTTACCACCAAGAAAGTTTTTTGGCGCGGCATTACTCACGAACTGTTATGGTTTTTGAAGGGAGATTCCAATATTAAGTACCTTGTGGATAACGATGTGCATATTTGGGATGATTGGGCGTATCGCATCTACAAAGAACAACTAGAAAAACTTGGGGCAAATGTGATGTCTCAACAAGATTTTATCGCCAAGCTGAAAGAAAATGACGCGTTTGCCGCAAAATGGGGCGATATTCTGACTGTGTACGGCCGGATGTGGCGCAAGTGGCCGGCTTCCGATGGACGTGAAATTGATCAAATCGCGTGGGTCATTGAAAAGTTAAAGAAAAATCCCGATCGCCGCCATTATGTCGTTTCCGCATGGAATCCGGACTTTATCTATGAGATGGCATCTGCTGGAAACGCGCGTCCTGTTCCTCCGTTCTGCCACACGATGTTTCAGTTTAACGTCATCAATGGCAAGCTTTCTCTGCAACTCTACCAAAGATCGGCCGATATGTTTTTGGGCGTGCCGTTTAATATCGCAAGCTACGCATTATTGCTTATGATGCTTGCGCAAGTTACGGGTTATCCGCCGGGAGATTTTGTGCACACATTTGGGGACGCGCATATTTACGGAAATCATTACGAACAAGTCCATGAACAACTCAAGCGCGATCCGCGGCCGTTTCCCACGATGGTAATAAATCCTGAACGTAAACATATTGATGACTTTACATTTGAAGACTTCAAACTCGAAGGATACGATCCCCATCCCCTTTTGAAAGGCGAAGTAACCGTGGTAGGCGGGTTTTAGAATGTTTGCTATGAGATTTTCTTTGAATTACGAAACCAGTAGGATATGAGTTTTGAGAACGTTGGGAGCGCGACTGGCGCGAGCCCCTCACCGCAAGGTGATAGGGGGAGCATCAGGAATGTTTCAGCAGAAACATATCCGTGCTTCTAAAATCTCATAGCAAACACCTAAAACCCTCTATAATCCACAAAACCGCCATTCAGGCGGTTTTGTGACTAAATAAAGTGTTGAGTTTATTTCACTTCGAGTCCCATTGATTTTGCGCTTCCCGCGACAATTTTCATTGCTATCTCAATGTCATCGGTGTTGAGATCGGACATCTTTTTCTCCGCCACTTCGCGAAGCTGTGCTTTGGAGATTGTTCCAATTTTCTTTTTATTTGCTGTTCCAGAGCCCTTCTCAATACCGAGAGTTTTCTTGATAAGCTGGGTTGTCGGCGGTTGATGCAACACGAACGTAAATGTTCGATCTACAAATATGCTGATATCCACAGGAATCTTAAATCCTTGCTTCTCTCTTGTTGCCTCGTTGAACTTTTTGGTAAATTCCCCAATGTTCACTCCATGCTGGGCCAACGCCGGCCCCACCGGAGGAGCAGGAGTTGCTTGACCCGCCGCGATATGCAGTTTTACGATTGCTTTGAGTTTTTTTGCCATAGTCCTTGCTTGGAGAAGGAAATCCTCTCTCGTTACACCTTTTTAATCTGCAATGAATCCAATTCGACGGGCGTATCTCGTCCAAACATATTCACCAACACCTTTACTTTCCCGCGATCTTTATCTACGTCGGACACCTTTCCGTCAAAATCTTTGAAGGGTCCATCTATGATTTTCACGATATCTCCTTCTTCCACTTCAATGTGATACTGCGGCTCATCCACTCCCATGCGCTTCTGTAAATAGGCAATTTCTTCGGTGGATACTGGAATTGGAGTAGTTCCGGAACCAATAAATCCAGTCACATTCGGAGTATTTCTCACCACATACCATGAGTCATCGGTTACCATCATTTCAACAAGCACATACCCGGGATAAATTTTCTCCTCCACTATCTTGCGTTTTCCATTTTTAATTTTGATTTTTTTCTCTTTGGGAACCAGCACATTGAAGATTTTATCTTCCATTCCCAAAGATTCAATACGCTGTTTGAGGTTGCGCATAACCGCGTCCTCATAACCTGAATACGTATGAATAACATACCAATGCTTTTCTTGATCGGTTTGCTGTTTTGGCATAAGAAAGTTATGCGATAAAATTGATAACCTCTGAAAAAATAATGTCAAAGAAGCTTAAAAGAAGTGCGACAACCGCCGAAAACGCAATGACGATGATGGTATCGCGAATGGTTTGTTGTCGGCTTGGCCAGCTGACCTTGGATGCCTCCGTTTTTACTTCCTGTAAAAATTGAAATGCGTTTAGAGCTTTCATTTTCTATCTTAAAAAAGGCCCCAATGGCCAAAATCTAACTTATCAAGTACGTTTTCACTATACCCAAGCCCAAAGAAAAAGTCAATAGCTAGCTAGTCAGCAGTTTTAACAATAAGAATCAAGACATTGATCTGCGATTAAATATCCAGATTTTGCACTTCTTTGGCGTACGTTTGGATGAATTTTTTTCGAGAAGCAACTTCGTCGCCCATGAGCACGTCAAAGATATGGTCTGCTTCTTTGATGTCGTCAATGTTTACGCGCAATAATAAACGGTGTTCTGGATTCATCGTGGTTTCCCATAGTTGGATTGGGTTCATTTCTCCCAAACCCTTATATCGCTGAATCGCTACTCCAGAGATTTTTGTTTCAACAGTAGGTTCCCCTTCTTCTTCAGCTACTTGCGCCGCCTTAACTGATGCCTTCGCCGCATTTTTGAGAACTTGCTTTGGTTTGGTTGCTTTCTGTTTTCGGATTTCTTCTAGAATTCGTTCCTTATCAGCATCGGTATACGCATATTGAACATTCTTTCCTGCTTGAATGCGGTACAAAGGAGGTTGAGCAATATACAAATATCCTCTATCAATCACTGGCTTGAAATAGCGATACATGAGAGTCAGCAACAATGTTCGGATATGAGAACCATCCACGTCCGCATCCGTCATGATAATAATTCGTTGGTAGCGGATTTTTTCAATATCAAAATCTTCTGCGATTGCGGCTCCCAATGCGATAACCAATGCCTTAATCTCTTTAGAATCGAGGATCCGATCTAAACGCGCGCGTTCCACATTCAAAATTTTTCCTTTGAGCGGCAGAATAGCTTGGAACCGGCGATCGCGCGCCATTTTCGCGCTGCCTCCGGCGGATTCTCCCTCCACGATATATAACTCCGATTCTTCGGGACGGCGCGAAGCGCAATCGGCAAGTTTTCCCGGCAATGCCAGGCCTTCCAAAATTCCCTTGCGCAAAACTGTTTGACGAGCAGCCTTCGCGGCTTTACGTGCCTTGGAGGCAAGAATCGCTTTTTCTAGAATAGCTCTGGCATCTTGCGCGTTTCTCTCCAGAAAATCGTTGAGGCCTGTTGCCACAATTGTCTCTACCACTGGACGCACTTCAGGATTCCCAAGCTTGGCTTTGGTTTGCCCTTCAAATTGGGGCTCTTTTATCTTTACAGAGATTACCGCCGTCATGCCTTCTCGCACATCATCTCCTGTTAACGATTCCTCTCCTTTGAGAAAATTGCTTTTTTTTGCAAAATCATTCAATGTGCGAGTTAGTGCGGCGCGAAAACCAGTAATATGCGTTCCGCCTTCGGGATTATGGATATTATTGGCAAATGCTTCCTCGTAGATTTCAAATTCCTCCGTGTACCGTAGCGCGACTTCCACCAAAATATCCTCTTTTTCTTCTTTGATATAAAATATATTGTCATGCTTTGGCGTCATTTCATGGGTAAGATACCGCACATAGGAAGCAAGCCCTCCTTCAAAATAAAATGTGTAAGGGATCCCCTCGCCTTCTCTCTCATCAACAAACGTCAACCGAACACCCGAAGATAGATACGCCTGATGGCGCAAATGCTGAACAATGCGCTTAGCATCAAAGTGAATCTCTTTGAATATCTCAATATCCGGTTCAAAAGTTACCGTAGTGCCGGTTTCCTTGCTCGCACCTATTTTTTTTACTTGTCCTTGAGGATTTCCTCGTTTATATTCCTGCTCGAATTTGCCGCCGTCCCGAGTTACTTCTGCTTTCAAATAGACGGAAAGCGCGTTCACGACGGAAACCCCCACCCCATGCAATCCTCCTGAAACTTTATACGCGCCTCCGCCGAATTTGCCACCCGCATGCAAAACCGTCATGACTGTTTCCAGTGTGGATTTTTTGGTTTGAGGATGCTTTTCCACCGGAATTCCTCGGCCGTCATCAACCACCTGCACGCGATTATTCGGCAATAGGCGCACAATAATATTCTTGGCGTATCCCGCCATTGCTTCATCCAAACTGTTGTCCAATACCTCCCAAATCAAGTGATGTAAACCATCTGGCCCCGTGGAACCGATATACATTCCCGGGCGCTTTCGCACGGGATCCAACCCTTCAAGTACTTGAATCTGGGCTGCTCCATAATCAGACGACTTCGCTGGTTTTTCTTTTGTTTTTGGTATCGCTTTTTTGGGCATATAATTATTTTCTCACTTCCCATTGGGGATTAGTTTCCAATACCGCGATAATGGAAGATTGCGTTTGTTCGATTTCCTCTCCGGTTAACGTGCGATCATCGGCCTGATACACAATATGAAACGCGATATTCTTCTTTCCTTCAGGAAGCCCGGATCCCTCATACAAATCGAATAGGGAAATATCTTTCACCAGAATACCGCCTGCTTTGCCGATGGCATCAAGCAACTCAAAGACTTTCGTGCGTTTATGAACTAACACCGCCACATCCCTCACCACCGAAGGATATTTCACAATCTCCTGATATTGTTTTTCAGATGACGCGAATTGCGCCAACATTTCCATATTGATTTGAAAAGCGGCGACTCGAAATGGAAGCTTCAAATTTGCAGACACGTGCCGGGAAATTTCTCCCACCAGCCCGATTTCCTTGCCATGCACCTTTATTTTGGCGCATCGTGTTGCATGCCATACTTTTCCGTACGCATGATCTGCAGCATGTTTGTACTCGTCGTACCATACCCCCGCGATCCCAAGCCATTCGCACAATTGCGCAACCGCTCCTTTTGCCTGGTAAAACGGCTGCTCCAGTTGGCGCTCCCCTACGAAGCCAGCAACCATACCCGTTTCTGCATAGTTTTTCCCCGCAAGCCCAAATACTTTGCCAACCTCAAATATCTTCAGTTCATCTGATATTCTCGCGTTTTGAGAAAAATGCTTTAGCAAATTTTCCAAGAGCGTGGGCCGCATATACGAAAAATCTTCGCTGATGGGATTTTGCAATTCTACAAGTTTTTTCCGATCGCTTGGAGTATACAAGAATTTTGAGGGATCTGTTGCGCTTATAAACGAATAAGAATAGGTTTCCGTGTATCCGGACGCTCTCAACGCATCTCGGACGCTTTCTTGCAAAAGCCATTCTTTATTTGGCAAAGGCGGGTCCAAAGGAGCCAAAGGAAATACTGCGGGGATTTGGTCATATCCATATATCCGCCCGATTTCCTCCACCAAATCTTCTTCGATTGCCAAATCCATACGGGAGGTTGGAATTTGTACCCGCAGATGTTTGCCATTCCCTGTTACCTGACATCCAATCGAAAGCAAAATTCGTTTTATTTCGGGAAGCGGCACCCAAACACCAAGCAGAGATTCAATTCGTTCTGCATGAAGTAAAATTTTCTTTGCCAAGCGTTTAACCGGATATATATCAATTACTTGCACAACCTTGCCTTCGCTTTCAGCTTCCTTGAGCAAAAATAATGCCCTTTGCAAAGATATCATAGCAAGATTGGGATCAATCCCATGAGAATACATTACCGCGGCCTGCGTGGAATACCCCATTTGTTTTCTTGCTTTATAAATCGTAATGGGATCAAAATTTGCGGCCTGCAAAACAATATGTTTCGTCTTTTGCGAAATTGCGCTCTCTTTTCCTCCTTTAATTCCAGCTAAATCAATCAGCCGGTTTTTATCCTCGATCACCAACACGCCTTCCGGCAGAGAGAGCGTCTGATCGTCTAACGTTTCCACTTCCTCTCCTTTTCTTGATTCTCGCACCGTCATCACAGCTCCCTCAATCTGATCATAATCAAACGCGTGCAAAGGTTGCCCCATCTCAAGCATAACGTAATTAGTCACATCCACCACGTTGTTGATTGAATGGAGACCAACCGCTTCCAAACGATCGCGTAGCTTTTTTGGGGATGGTTTTACTTGGATGCCTTCGATGACCAGAGCCGCATAACGCGCCACCATCTGGCGATTCTGAATATGCACCGTAAGTTTTGCCAATTTTCCCTTTCTTGGATTTGAGGATACTGTTTTGAGCGCAATTGTTTTCCCATTGGTAATGGCCGCAATTTCTTTTGCCATGCCAAAATGCCCCAGACAATCATGACTGCGATTGGGCAACACCGAGATATCGAAAAGATAATCACTCGTCTGCTTTTTCACTTCCTCCACTTCAAAACTATGCGTATTCAACAGCTCTTCCAATTTTTCAGCTTGGGGAAGTTTGTATTTGCTGTAATGTTGCAGCCAGTTGTAGGAATAGAGCATAAAAGAAAATGTCGTTTAAAACTGTTCGAGAAACCGCATATCGCCAGAATACAGCAATCTGATATCGTTGATTTTGTATTTCATCATCGCAAGCCGATCCAAACCAATCCCAAATGCAAATCCCTGCCATTCTTTGGGATCGCACTTCACTGCCTTCAACACATTGGGATGCACCATGCCTGCCCCCATAATCTCGATCCAACCGCCATGTCCACAACTGGAGCAATCTTTCTTCTGGCCTTCTTTATTTATTGAAAATCCTTTTCCCGCGCAAAATACGCATCGCATATCCACTTCAAATCCTGGCTCCACAAACGGGAAATAACTTGGCCGAAGCCGCACCACGGTTTCCTTTTCGAAGAAGCGCTTGAAAAACTCCTGGATAATTCCCTTAAAATGCGCGGCCGACACGTCTTTGCCGATCATCAACCCTTCGAGCTGATAAAAATTGATTTCGTGCCGCGCGTCCGTTGCTTCATAGCGAAAAATTCTTCCGGGCGCTATCACGCGCAAGGGCGGTTTTATTTTCTCCATATAGCGAATTTGCACCGGACTCGTGTGAGTACGCAACAAAAACTTTTGCGGTTTTTCTTTCAGAATTGCGGTGCCGGAGAGAAGATTTTGTTTGGAATTTTCCGGTTCCTTCAGCCAGAACGTATCCCACATATCGCGCGCGGGATGGGAAGCGGGAATGTTCAAAGCATCAAAATTGTACCATTCACTTTCAATTTCGGGGCCATCTGCAAGCGCAAATCCCATAGACTGAAAGATTTCTTTCGCTTCCCGCTGAATCTGCGTCAAGGGATGCAAATGCCCTTTGGGAAGTTTTGCGCCAGGAGCTGTAATATCAATCCATTCGTCTTGTTCGCCAGATTCAAATTCATGCATTATCAAATGCTGTTTTTTCTTTGCAAATTCGCGTTCAAACATCTCTCGCGCTTTGTTGGCCTTTTGACCAATTTTCTTGCGCTCTTTTTCGTCCAATGTTCCTAACGAACGCAATAAAAGGGTCAACTCCCCTTTCTTTCCGATATATCTATGCGAAAGCTCTTCTAAATCCTTGAGATTTGAGCAAGATTGAATTTCCGTAATTGCCTTCGATTGAAGGATTTCCACATATTGCGAATCATTTGGCATATCTTTGTGCGCGGGCGACCGGACTCGAACCGGCGACCTTCTGCGTGACAGGCAGACGCTCTAACCGACTGAGCTACGCCCGCAATATCTTTTACCTTTGAACGATGAAACTCCTTCTCATAGAGTGGCTGCGGCAGGATTTGAACCTGCGACCTCGGCCTTATGAAAGCCTCGCTCTGCCACTGAGCTACGCAGCCCTGCCGCTTGAGGGCAGACAGGCCGCCTGCCATCGGTTGTGCCTGATTCTTTCTTTTTTGTAGCGGGGCCAGGAGTTGAACCTGGATTTAGAGGTTATGGGCCTCCCGTGGTACCGAACCACTTCCCCGCTCTGTATATCTCTCTATACAATAGCTCGAATCGCAACTCAAATCAAGTCCAGCGCGCGGAACGCGCGTTCATACGATTCCAATGCTCGTCTTGCTTCGAGAAGAGAAATACGAAAGTCAGGATCATGCGCGATATTATTTCTTACTTGATGGGCATTCCGCAAGTCTTCAATATTGGGAATGACAACCGGGCTTAACTGCATCAATTTTTCATCAATCGTAGTTCCGGGAATGACCATGCGCTTGAGAACACCCGCGAGCATCGTATCTGCTTCCAGAATCGAAAGTTTAAAATCTGCTTCAGCTCCAGTTTCCAAACGCCTCATAACTCTTCGCCACTTTTTGGTAAGCCGCCGCAAACCAAACGGCCGGAACGCGAAAAACTCGGCAATTTCAACAAACAAACTAAATTGCAAATAGGAGGTTGTTGCAAGCACATACCCTATCATAAAAACGAAGAACGCAGTCAGAATGACAAACGGAGTACGAAGCCAAATCAAGCGAGACTGAAGTTCAGCAGAATTGGCAACCGCGATAATTTGCAAGATTGTCTCCATTACACTCTATTAAATCAGAAATTCCAAGCATTCTCAATAAGTTTGCCTGCCTGGAAAAGCAAGGGTTCTCCAAAGGCGCGAGCAATAATATGCATTCCAACGGGAAGTTCGCCTACTTTTCCCGCTGGCACTGAAAGCGCGGGCAATCCGGCCAAGTTAACCGGTACGGTAAAAAGATCGGCTAAATACATGGAAAGCGGATCCGCAGTCCGTTCATTCAGCTTGAAAGGCAGAAATGGAGTAGTGGGCCCCATAATCACATCCACCTTCTCAAACGCTCGATCAAAATCTTGCTTCAACAGCGTGCGGATTTTTTGCGCTTTCACATAATAAGCGTCGTAATAACCCGCAGACAGCGCGTATGTTCCCAACATAATTCTTCTCTTCACTTCCGGTCCAAATTTCTCTCCCCTATTGTTCATATACACATGAAACAGTTTTTCGTCAGTAGCAGCTTCTTTTGGTTGCGCAGGCACGCCATAGCGAATCGCGTCATATCGAGCAAGGTTTGCGGATGCTTCAGATGTGTTGATAATATAATATACGGCCAGCGCATAAGGAGCATTTGGCAAACTTATTTCATGAATTTCAGCCCCCCCTTTTTCCAGGATGGCGAGCATATCTCGAATAACCTTCTCCACTTGAGAATCCAGCCCTTCAGCAAAAAATTCTTTTGGCACGCCGATACGGATTTTTTTGGGATTGATATCCTCTTGCAACGGTGCATACCGGTAAAGAACGGAAGTGGAATCCAAAGGATCTTTGCCGGAAATCGCATCAAACACCGTCTGCGCGTCCTCGACATTTCTTGCGAATGGCCCCACCTGATCCAAAGAAGAAGCGAGCGCGATAATACCGTGCCGGGAAACGGTCCCGTATGTGGGCTTTAACCCTATCACTCCGCAGAAAGAAGCAGGAAGCCGGATAGACCCTCCCGTATCTTCTCCAAGAGCAAACACCGATTCTCCAGAGCAAACCGCGGCCGCAGACCCTCCAGAACTTCCTCCCGCGACTCTCGTGAGATCATGCGGATTTTTTGTAGCGCCAAATGCGGAGTTTTCCGTGGAAGTCCCCATGCCAAATTCATCCGTATTGGTTTTCCCGACTAATACGGTTCCTTGCTCGCGCAATCGCGCAATAACCGTTGCGTCATACGGAGCAATATAGTTTTCAAGAATTTTGGATCCGGCCGTGCATCGCACGCCTTTTACCAAAATCGCATCTTTCACCGCGCACGGAATTCCCGCAAGCAAAGGAATCTCCTGCCCTTCTTTGATTTTTTCGTCCACCAAAGCCGCTTGCTCTAACGCCATATCCGCAGTAACAGTCAGAAAAGCGTGGAACTCTTGATCCGTGTTTTCGATATGCTCCAAATGCATTCTCGCTATTTCGACAGCGGAAATCTCGCGATGAACGAGCTTTTCATGAATGGTTCGTATGGAGAGTTTCGCTAAAGATTCCATTGTTACAGAATAGATTTTACCTTCAAATATCTTCCCGTTTTTTCAGGAAATGCTTCGAGTAATTGCTCCACGATTTTTTCAGAACACGGCTGCGGAATATCCTCTCTCGTCACATTTTGCAGATCTACCGAATGCATCATGGCATCAATCCCTGTAACATCAACCTCCTTGAGAACATCGAAATATTCCAGCACGCCTCCCAAATCTTTTTGGAATTTTTCAATTTCTTCTGGCGAAAGCTGAATTCTCGCGAGCTTTGCAATATGTTCGACTTGTTGTTTTGAAAGCATAAAGTTATCGAGGAGGCTCAAGATTTTCGGTTTCCACAAGCACATCGCGCAGTTCATCTAAATTCTCCAACACCAATCCAGCTCCGCGCACCATTGCCGTCAGAGGATCCTCCACGATGCGCGTGGGAATCTTTGTCTCTTTCGTAATCAATGTATCCAATTCGCGAAGCAATGCGCCACCGCCCGCCAAATAAATACCTCGGTGCATAATGTCCGCCAAAAGCTCCGGCGGCGTTTCCTCCACCGTTACTTTAATTTCGTTGACAATCTGGCGAACCGAACGTTCCATTGCCTTTCGAATATCGGTATCTGAAATAGAAATCTCCTCTGGCAAACCAGTCAACATATTGCGCCCGCGCAAAGGCATTTCTTTGCGCTCTTTCAAAGGATACGCCGATCCAATGCCAATTTTTACGCTTTCTGCCGTGCGCTCTCCGATAAGAAGTTTATACTCTTCCTGCGCGTAGTTGATAATATCTTCATTGAGTTTATCTCCCGCAATGCGCAGGGATTTGGCATACACTACGCCACCAAGCGAAATCACCGCCACTTCCGTGGTTCCCCCTCCGATATCCACAATAAAGTTTCCTCCGGGTTCCTGCACCGCAAACCGCGCGCCAATCGCCGCCGCCATGGGTTCTTCGATCAGATAGACTTCGCGGGATCCCGCGCTTAACGCCGCATCCCGTACCGCTTTTTTCTCCACTTCCGTTACGCCAAAAGGAATTCCCACTATCACGCGCGGACCCGGCTGGAGGATAAACTTGCGCTTAATCGCTCGATCAATGAAGTACTTGAGCATCTGCTCGGTTACTTCAAAATCCGAAATCACTCCCTTCACGAGAGGACGCGTGGCAACTATATGAGCAGGTGTGCGGCCTACCATTTTTTTCGCTTCCTGGCCGATTGCCAGCACTTTTCCCGTTTTTTGATTAATCGCAACCACCGAGGGCTCTTGAATAACAATCCCTCTTCCTTTTACATACACAAGAGAATTGGCAGTCCCCAAGTCAATGGCAAGATCTTGCCCTATGGAAGATAATACCCGATTAATAAATTTAATAAGCATAAAATTAGATCACGCCCTACCCTTGCATTTCTATCACTTTCTCTATGATCTTGTCGAGTGGGACAAGCGCGCTTTCTTTTTGTCCGCGAGTTTTCCATTCTGCGGCATTCTCTTTGAGTGTCCGTTCGCTTATCACCAGCCGCAAAGGAATTCCCAGCAAGTCAGCATCTTTCAGTTTCGCTCCCGAGCTTTCTCCCCGACGGTCGTCATACAACACATCCAGTCCTTGAGATTGCAATTTGTCGTATACCTCCTGCGCTTTCTCATCTCCGCCCTGCAGTCCAACGATATGAATCTGGAAAGGCGAGATCGAACGCGGCCATACCAATCCCTGCTCATCGCCAAGCGCTTCCACAACTGCGGCCAGCAGGCGAGTTAACCCGATTCCATAGCATCCCATCACCACCAACTTCTTGGCCCCTTTCTCATCGGTATATTGTAAGTCAAAGCATTCTGAAAATCTGGTTTTAAGCTGAAAGATATTGCCCACTTCGATTGCTTTCTCTTCTTTCAGCTTCGTAGTGTTGCATTGGGGACACTCCGGTTGCTCTTTGACGATCTCTTCATTGATTGCGATCTTGCACGTTTCACAAATAAATATCGTATCTTCTCCTGCCTCTGTGAGCGTTTGAAACTCGTGGGAATATTTAGAAAAGGTGCCTCCGGACGCAAAGGTAAAGTAGGTGCGATTTCCAATTCCAACCGCAGCATAGATTCGCTCATAAGAACTCCTTACTTTCTCATAATACGCGGCAAGATCGTCTTCATTCGCGTGGAAAGAATACAAATCTTTCATGATAAATTCTCGGCCGCGTAAAAGCCCTGCTTTAGCTCGCTTTTCATCCCGAAATTTGGTTTGAATCTGGAATACCGCGCGGGGAAGATCTTTATACGAAGCGATAAAGCGTTTGAGCAACGGCGTTACAATTTCTTCATGGGTAGGCCCCAGCGCATACTCGCTTTTCGTATAAAAACTCTCAAATCGGAATAAGGTGTCATACGTCTCCCATCGATTTGTTTGCTCCCAGTTTGTTTTTGGCTGGAGCGCGGGCATAAGAATTTCCTGGCCATCAAGCGATTCCATCTCTTTGCGAATAATTCCTTCGATTTTTTTCAGGACGCGAAACCCCAAAGGCAAGATACTATACACCCCCGCAAGTTCTTTTTGAATGTACCCCGCGCGAATAAGCAATTGCGCGTTTTTGCTTTCTTCATCTTTGGGAACTGAATGAGAAGTTTTCGTGAATAATTTGGATTGGCGCATATAGTAAGTTTCTTGAGCAATGTTCTAGAATTGACGGGAAATGTCGTTGATCGTAACCCACACAATCAAGGGGACCAGCAACGCGAATGAAATAATGATGGAAATCTGGATAACTTTATCTGGCAAAGGTTTCTTCCGGACAGCTTCAATCAACAGAAACAGCAACCGACCGCCGTCAAGCGCGGGGATGGGAATGGTGTTAAAGATTGCCAATAAAATTGCGATCTGCGCCACAAATAAAAGAAATTGCTCGATCCCCACTTCGTAAGAGGCGCCCAAGAGCGAAATAATCCCTACGGGGCCGGTTACCTGCGTATGTAACGGAGGGCCTTGTCCCGCCAGAGATTTTGAAATTTGCTCGATTGTCTGATCAATGGTGAAGAACGTTAAAATTCCCGTATACCGAATCCCTTCCCAAGGCGCTTGCCACCACGCAAAATGCAATACCCCAACGCGATTGAGCGCAACTCCCAGAGACCCCTGGCCGTCGGGCGGGTTAACGCGCGGCACAAGTTCGATTTGTGTAAGTTCACTGTCTCTGGACACGGTAAGAATAAGCATCTTGCCAGCAGTTTCTTGAATAAAATCGCGAAATGCTTGCATTGTCGTAGGAGTATCCAAGCGACCCGATTGATCCTCCACCCGCACCACGAGATCCCCGGCCCGCACACCCGCTTGTTCTGCCGGCAACCCTTCCACAACTCCTAAAATTTGCACCTGCGGATTGCGCAGAAAATTTGCGTCGTCAGGAATGTTTAACGCAACATTCCAGCCCGCGCCCACGATTGCGATAATCACGGCCGCGGCAATCCATGAGGAAAGCACCCCTGCCATCACGATTACGATTCGTTGCCAGATGGGCTTTTCGCTAAAGCTCCTCGGATGAGCATCCCCTGCTTCTTCTCCGCGCATTTTCACAAAAGCACCAATCAGTAAAGGATAGAATGAATACATTGTTTCCCCTATCTTGCGCTTGAAAATCGTCGGAGTGAACGGCAGTCCAATCCCAAATTCATGAACCTCCACATTGAACTTTTTGGCGGTCAAAAAATGGCCAAGCTCATGTAATACCACAAGGAATAAAATGGAAAAAATCGCGATAAAAATACTCATACGAAGTTACTCTGCTTTAATATCTTGGAGCTTGCGCGCTATGGCTTCCTCGATTTTTTTATTATACTCATCCACTATCTTTTGCAATTCTTCTTTGCCTTTGAATTTGTCATCTTCGCGAATTTCTCCCAGCCGCGCTTTTTCCTGAATTTGCCCCCAGGCCTCATCGCGAATTTTCCGAATCACCTCCCTGGTCTCTTCTTCTTTTTCCGCGATTACCTTGGATAATTTCTCTCTGAATTCTTGCGTAAGCATGGGAAGATGCAAGCGCACGCCTTCTCGGTCAGTTATCGGGCTTGAGCCAAACGAAGATTGCATAAGCGCTTTTTCCACAGCCCCTATAATCCCTTTGTCCCATGGCTGAACCAAAATTTGCCTGCGTTCGGGACAAGAAATCGCAGCAATATGCTTAATAGGCATTTTCTGTCCATATACATCAACCATAACATCTTCCACTAATGAAGGGGAAGCTAATCCCGTGCGGATCTTTGCAATTTCTTTGGTAAAAAACTCCATCGCTTTCTCCAGTTCCGGCTTGCTTTGGGTAATAATATTCTGATACATGAGATTTTTACGAGTTACTTGATTTATGGAAGTACTTAAAATTCGATCATCAGACGTTCTAACGCCAACCGCGCATTGCTATTTGTCCTTGCAAGAATAGCTGAAACTTCCTGAATCGCTCGCACGGTTTTAAGCATTTTTGAAAGCGAGCTTCCATCCGCTTTTTCTTTTAGTGTATTCATGAGCGCCGCGCGCGCGGCATACAGCCATTTCTCCAGTTCTACTGAAATTCTTGAAGGATTTTCCGCAAGCTCTTTAGCCACAACGAATCTTTCGTGCAAAGAAACCTGCTGTAGCTTCTGAAATTCTTCAAGCGACCGCGCTTGCTCCGGCCGCGCGGTAAAGTTCCAACAAGCCAATTGCTGCGCGCGGGAACGAATGGTAT
The DNA here is from genome assembly GCA_001823215.1 of Candidatus Wildermuthbacteria bacterium RIFCSPHIGHO2_02_FULL_45_25. Lineage (GTDB taxonomy): Bacteria > Patescibacteriota > Minisyncoccia > Minisyncoccales > UBA10102 > O2-12-FULL-45-9. The sequence goes on from MHTV01000045.1 coordinate 26,623, forward strand.
CTAACAGAACAAATTCATGCTTCGTAAGCAAAAGAAAAAGTACGGGGCCGCGCGGTTCTTCCAAAAGTTTCAAAAACGCAGACTGCGCCTCCACATTCATTGTATGCGCTTGCTCAACAATCGCAACCTGAAAAGGAGCATTCCACGCCGCCCTACTCAAGGACATCCCTAATTGGCGAATCTGGCCGATCTTTATTTCCGCCCTCCATTGACTTTCTTCTTCCGTCCCATGGGGAGCAACGCGATACAGATCGGGAAATCGGTTTCCATCAATTGCCAAACAACTCTCGCATTCTTTGCATGAATTTTCAGAACGTTTGGCGCAATTGATATATCGAACAAATTCCTGCGCGGACTCTTGCACTTTGTTCTCATCATTCCCGCATAGAATATATGCGTGTGCCAACCTTTCCTTATCAAAAGCCCTTTTGAGATATTCTAACTCATTCATCGGCTTATTTCTTGCTCATAATGCTTCTCTTATAGATGTCCAAACTATCCAGCACGATTCCCGCTCCCCTTACCACGCATGTGAGAGGATCTTCCGCGACAAAACATGGCACTCCGATTGACTGGGCAATCAACTGATCAATATTATGCAATAAAGATCCTCCGCCCGAAAGAATCATTCCTTTATCCATGACATCGGCTGAAAGCTCGGGAGGCGTATCCCGAAGAAGCGATTTCACCGTAAGCACAATTTCTTCCAGGGGCTCCACAATCGCTTGAGAGATTTCAGATGACGAAATCTTCATCGTGCGCGGTAATCCGTTTATCAAGTCTCTCCCGCGTATCTCCACAAATTTCTCTTCCCGGTCTGGAATCGCGGTTCCAATTTTGATCTTGATATCCTCCGCAGTTTGTTCGCCAATAGCAAGATTATGCTTCTTTTTAATGTACTCTGAAATCGCTTGATCGAATTTGTCTCCTGCTACGCGCAGGGATGTGGCGACAACAATCCCGCCAAGCGAAATCACCGCCACTTCGGTCGTGCCTCCGCCGATATTCACGATCATGTGCCCCGAAGAAGAGTTAATCGGAATTCCGGCGCCCAGCGCGGCAAGAATGGGTTCCTTGGCTACATACGCTGCTTTTGCTCCCGCAGAATGAGTCGCTTCAATCACCGCGCGGCGTTCCGTGGATGTAATACCAGCCGGCACCGAAACCAACACTTCCGGTTTGAGAAATTGATAACGCGGGATAATTTTTTTAAGAAAATATCGAATCATCGCAAGCGTAACCCGAAAATCCGCAATCACCCCTTCTCTCATGGGACGATATACGCGAATGGTATCGGGCGTGCGGCCGGTCATTTCTTTTGCTTCCTCCCCTACCGCAAGAATGCGATTGTCAGCTAGTGATACCGCCACTACGGAAGGTTCATTAAGAACAACACCCTTTTTGGGGATGAATACCAATGAGTTGCACGTTCCAAGATCAATTCCTATTTTTGTGATAAACATAAATTTTTTGAATTCAACTAAGGCATTGAATTTGTCCCTTTTTAATCAGATATTCTTTGAATATCCGCTCCTAACGCTTGTAGTCGCTCCTCGATATGTTCGTAGCCGCGATCCACCTGATAAATGTTGTTGATGGCGCTTCTCCCTTTCGCGATTAACGCCGCCATAATCAGCGCGGCTCCCCCGCGCAAATCGAACGTGCCCAAATCGGTTCCATATAGTTTCGCTGGGCCATTGATAATTGCTCGATGCGGATCGGTAAAGTAAATCTCCGCTCCCATTTTATTCAATTCCTCCAAATATCTCAATCTTCCTTCATACAAAGGATCGTGCAGCAGCGTGGAACCTCTCGACTGCGTTGCCAGCACGCCCAGAACGCTTTGCAAATCAGAATGAATCCCCGGGTAAATAAGACTTTGAATCTTATCAATCTTCAATGCCCTGGTAGGACTGACATGCACATCCGCGCTCCCCCGTTTATTTGGAATAATCTCAAGTTGCGCTCCAAAATCTCTCAATTTTTTCAAAAAAAGTTCCAGAAACCGATATTCCACATTCTTCACCAGCACATCCCCTTTGGCCCCCACCGCCATAGCGATAAATGTGCCTGCTTCAATCGGATCTGCCATTAATTGATGCGACGCTCCCGTGAGCTCCTGTTGCCCCTGAATGAGAAATTCGTGGCTTTGAGGAATCGTAATGCGCGATCCCATTTTTTTCAAAAACTTTACCAGCTCCTGCACTTGGTAATCCTGGTCCGCTATTTTTAGAACAATTTTTTCCGGACACGCGCTCGCATACAATAAAATGTTTTCAGTCGCCGTAACGGAAAATTCATTGAGAATTACTTCCTGACTTTGGATATGGGCTGGCGCCACAAGTTTGAAGCCGTCTTTGCGAGGAGTAATCTTTACCCCCAATTGAGCGAATGCGTCCAAATGAGTATCAATGGGACGAGCGCCAATCATGCAACCGCCGGGCTGCGGCAAATTGACCACCCCAAAACGCGCCAATAGAGGTCCGAACAATAACACTGCTCCACGAAACCGCAGAACAAGTCTTTTATTGATGGTCGCGGGATTCAAGTTGCGTGTATGAATGCTCACAACTCGCTCCCCTCGCCATTCCACTTGAGTGCCCATACTTTCGAGCAACTCAATCATGCGATACACGTCCTCGACGAGAGGAAGATTTTCAATTACGCAATCTTCTTTCGTAAGAATTGTGGCAGCCAAAATCGGAAACGCCGCATTTTTTGCGCCCCGAACTTCAATTTCTCCTTTAAGAGGTTTCCCACCATTGATAACAAATCGTTCCATTAAAATAGTTTGACAGCACTTGTATTGTACTTGATTTTTCCTATTCTTGCAAATTCGATGCAGGAAGTAGAGTATCCCCTTTTTTCTGCACAGAGCCATTACCTTATCTGCTATCCAAAATTTCTTTTCCCCAAGAAAAAAGCTGCGATCACCGTACCCCCCACCAGCATTCCAGCTCCCATAAATACAGAGCCGAATCCCCAGACTCCTATCATAAGTCCTGCGGCCAAAGAACCGAAAGCCGAAGCCAATGGGGCAAAAATGGTATCCAAAGCGCCCGCCTCTTCAGGATACGCGAAAAATCGTTTGGACAACAATCCCGATTTTCCTGATCCCACCATCATTCCGCCAGCTCCGTGAAGCAACGTAATAATCAATACGCTTACGAAGTTCAAAAGAGGAGCAAAAAATACTCCAAATCCCAGCAGAATTGTCGTAAGCGAAAATATACCTCCGCCTTCTCGTATCGCTTGAACGCTGGATTCGCGACCAAGCCGTTTAATAACCAATAAGGAAAACAAGGCAAATGCAATAGAAGAAATTGTGCCGTACAGAAGAATGCTCTGCTCTTGCCATCCTTCCTCCCGCAGGAATACAAAGAAAAATGAGCGATAGATTCCTGTTACAAACAAAGTCGCGAGCGATACAGCCAGCGCGGCAAGCATCATTCGATGAGCCAGACCCTTCCCCATCTCTTTGAAATTTCCGGCCATCTGACGTATGTTCGTATGATCTTTCAATACTTTCGCTTTCGCGTATAATCTCCACGCCACAAATATCACGTTGAGAACGTGCGCGATAAGACTCGCCAGAAATACCAAATAAAAATTTCCAAACCAGATAAGCAGCGCTCCAAGGGCAGGAGCAAGAATATCCACATACAAAGAAGATGAGTAAAACCAACCAAACGAGCGATTTGGATTTTTCAGATGAAAACCCATGAGCATTGCCCTGCTTGAGACAAAATAGCAGGCCGCGGCGATGCCAAGCATTACCTGCAGCAAAAGAAATATCCAAAAATCCCACGCAAACAGCATGCTCAACGCATAGCACGCGTATCCGGCAATTCCTATGATTGTCAGTAATGCGGGATTGATCTTATGATTTAAAAATCCGACAAAGGGAGCCGCCAATGCAATCGGCAAATAAATAAACAGATAGACATATCCGATCTGGGGAACCGAATATCCCTTCTCGATCAGGAAGAGAGGAAAATAAAAAGAGAACATCCTGTATCCGAACATTAAAAGAAAATGCGAAATTGACGTATCTCGCGTAATTTGATCAATCTGCGGAAGAATTCGTTGAATCATATCGTATGCGATAAAGCGTATATCCATCTGAAACAAAAACCGTTTCCCATGTTTCGGGTATACTTATTTGGGTAAAATGCTTCGCCTCCGCAGGGCCTACAAGAACATAATCTGGCTTTGGTTCCAAATCTTCGGGAACTTGTCCGAGATACAACTGCGCGAGAATATTCTGACGCGGAACATAATCTAACCCATGACTCCAAATATGACCGGGATACCCCAAAAATTGATATCGCCCGGACAAAGCAACCGCAGTATTATGCAAAGGGGCGGTAACAATGATTTCGCCTGGTTTGGTATATTGCCGGATATTTGCCGCCACTTGTATCGCAGGTCTATCCCATTCCACCCATGTTTCATTGGTAGCAAGCGCAAGCCGCCATATATCAAGCCCACCGGAAATACATTGGAATACTATCATCGCCACCGCCCCCATTCGTATTGCCCAATGATATTTTGGCCAAACCATCCATCGCACAAGAAGCCATGAAACCAAGGGAATGCCAAACAGGAAGAAAAAAATGAGGACTTTGATATTATCCCATGCCCAGGGAGCAAAGACAAAAAGGTTTCCCCCCACGAACCAGCCAATACCGGCGAGCGCAAGAATCATCAGAGCGCGCGGCGGCCGGAATAAAAGCCCAACAAGCAAAAGAGGCATAAACAAACCAGTGTTTTTGAACCAAAATTTCATAAACGCTTCTCCTCCCTTCGTCCACCCTGGCTCGAAATGGAAAAAAGATTGAGCGGAAAGTTGCTGGGAAGCGTAATAAAGTATTTCTGGCACGCCCAACGCGAAAGCCGGAATGAAAAAAAACATCCATTCTCTTCTTGGCCGCGCAAGAAAAAAAAGAACAACAACCGGGGCAATGGCAAGCGCGGTATGTGCGTGGAAAAGCGGCAGAAGCCCCGCAAGGATACCAGCTCCCGCATAGAAAAATTTGCGGCGCTTGCCATCAGCGGACATCATGAGGAAACAAATTGCAATGCTTATGGGAAATCCGAACAAGAACGCGCGCTGGGGCAACAACAGCGCCAAAACCGGATTCATGAAATGGTATTGTTCCTTATCGCTGGAAAAACCCGCGTAATCTCTCGGAAGATGAGTAACAAACTCGATCACCGGCTCGTCGCTTTGTTTCCAGTCCTGGGCAATACGGGTAAACCCAAGCGTTGCTCCCCCAAAAAGAAAAAGTGCGATTGCGAGGCACCCTGCTATTTTTGAATACTTCTTTCCCAGTGAACTGACGCTTCCATCGGATACCAGAGCATATACAAAGAAAAAAAACATCGAAATCAACAGAACCGCGGGAAGAATCATACTCGCTGAAAGCGAAAGACCCAGTCTCATCAATGTAGCGCTCCAAAAATCCGAAAGAAATGGATAGATAAGTTTTTCTCCGGGATAAATGGGATTTTGCGGCGGGAACTGCTGTCCTTCCTCAAACGCAGTAATATTTGCCGCATGCCAAGCCAAATCTCCATACGCATTCAACACGCCGGTGTGCAAAGCTCCCTCTTTCTCAAAGATAAGATTTGAAGAAAGCAGCAAAGCAAAAAGCAGTACGCATACGGAAAGCAACAGCCCGACTCGGTCGAGAGATAAGTGTCCCCATGAACGCCATGCATTTGTTTTCCACAGCAGGCCTAATCCCGCCAAACCAAAAAGACAAGCTTGTCCATACATTATGAAAGAAGAAATTCCCAAAAGACCAACCGTAAGAAAAGTGATAGAAATACCAATAACCAAACCAAAAAGCAGACTCGACCACAGAGATCTCATTTTTTCCGTTGCAAGACAAAGCATGCGCTCCACGCCAAAACCAAATATCCCATACGCCAATATAATACCTAAAACGGAAATAAGCGCCATACATTCATGCTACAATTCATCGTGAATAAATTTGGATTGCGAAACTCCGTGGAGGGCATACCTTTTGTCCGTCCGCTAACCGGCGGACGAATTGTTCTCCTCATTGAAAAAATACGCTTTTCCCCCTATACTTTACAGTAATGACCAAGCGTACTCGCACATTGCTTTTTTTCTTTTTGGGATTTCTGTTTCTTTGTTCGACTCCGTTGCTGATTCTCTACTCGCAAGGATACCGCATTGATTGGAATTCCAGAACGATTGGGCAAATCGGAGCAATCCATTTCCATATTGATCCCGCCCGCGCTGATATTCTCATTGACCAGCAACACCGCGATCGAACGTTGCCGTTGGTAAACACCGCATTCATTCAAAATCTTGTCCCTCAAACGTATCATGCGCAAGTTGTGAAGGAAGGATATCACTCATGGGAAAAAGATTTGGAAGTAACGCCACGGCAAGTTACCGAGGCAAACAATATCCTCCTTTTGCCAAAGAACATCAACTTTAAGGCGGTTGCCGGAAATGTTATGCAGTGGTGGCAATCGCCCAATCACGCTTATGCCATCGTACAAGAACAATTGCCCAACAACAAGTGGAGATTACTGATTCTTTCGTACGACAACGAAACGCTCAAACCTTTCTATGACCAAAAATCTTTTACGGAAACCGTGGGAGACATCAAATGGAATATCCAATCCAGCGAATTTCTCGCACAAATCCAATCGCGCGAACAAACAGCTCTTTATCTTTGGGAAACATCCAAGACGCTTTCCCAAAATTCTTCTCCCGCTCCTCCCCCCGCAAGTCCCATTATATCAAGCGCGCAAGATATCAGCCATCTTGACTTTTCTCCCCGAACAAATTCCTTGATTCTTTTACGGTATGAGGAACAGGGCAACGAACTTCTCCAGATTCAATATGATGCAGGAAAAATCAGCCAAACGGAAATGCTCGCTTCCAATGTCCTTGCGTTCACAGTTTCTGGAACCCATATTCTTTGGATTGATGGCGAAGGCCGTATATGGGATCAAAACGACCGTGCTCAAACTCCTGAATCCGTGAATATCACTGTTTTTCCCATCGATCCGGAACTCCCTTATCAATTATATTATTTTGGCGGAAAGGTTTTTCTCCAGGAAAATCGACGACTTTTTATCTTAAACGACTCCCGCGTTTTTGAAGAATTATTCCCTCTGGTGGATACAATCGCGCTAAGCCCGGACGGTAAGAAATTAGCGTTTGCGCAAGGATCGGAATCATGGCTGTATTTTCTTTCAGACGAACTCGATCAGCCCAAACATAGCCGCGGCGAGAAAGTTTTTCTTACCAGATTCAGTCAGCCCATTTCTGATCTTTCATGGCTTAATTCTCACTATCTTATCTTTCGAATATCTGATGAAATTAAAGCCATGGAAATTGATACTCGAGACAACATCAATACTGTAACTCTCCTACACTTTATTTCCCCCTCCTTTCGCTTTAATCCGGCAACCAAATTTCTTTCTATCTACAGCGAAAAAAAACTTTTTGTAACAGAAAAGCTTTTCTAGCTCAATTCACAAATAAAAGAACTCCTTTGAGGAGTTCTTTGAGTATAAAAATGTAGATTATACCTTACCGCGCCTTCGACGGTTACAATAATCCCCACCTCCTAGAATGTGCCAAGGTTGCGGCCCTCTGGAACATACCGTATTCATGCCATGGCCATGCCCAGCAGATGGCGCCAGTATGGGGTTATGCCAGCCAATGGAACACAACATACGGCCGCGCCGATTCCATACCGATCGAATTGACCTCAAAATTTTCATGCCATCACCTTTCCTTTGACTGCATCTAACATGAGTATAACAAAAAATCACCTTATCTACCAAAAGGGGAAGCAAAGGCGATTTTTTGTATATTAGATTGTCTGACTAGATGGGAATTATCTCTTTCTCCACTGCCTAGCTCGTCGAGCGCGTTTCTTCCCAAATTTCTTGCGTTCGCGCATACGAGAGTCTCGCGTCAAAAATCCCAATGCTTTCAATTGCGGCCGCAAGCCAGCTTCGATTTTCTCTAAAGCCCTTGCAATCCCCTGCCGAATCGCGGTCGCTTGAGCGTGAAGCCCACCTCCTTTTACCGCTACCGTTACTTCCATTTCGCGGTCAGGAGAACTTTTCTCTACGGCTTCCGTTGCAATACGCTGATATTCCCGCTCTCCGAAATATTGTTCCAACGGCTTTTCGTTTACGACAAAAGCTTTTTTCTTTCCTTGCCAAAGCCGCACTCTTGCAATAGCAGTTTTTCTTCTCCCCACGGCTTCCACATATTGTTCTTTGTTTGGTGTAACAGGCATAGATTATTCAAACCGTAAACGTTTGATCTGCTGATTTCTCAATTTATTTTTTGGGAGCATTCCCATTACCGCTTTTCGCAACGCTTCTCCGGGAGTTTCTTGCATCATTTTTCCAAGCGTCTTCTCTTTCAACCCTCCTAAATATCCTGAATGATGCCGATACATTTTTTGCGTCAGTTTTTGTCCGGTTATGCGTATCTGCTTGATATTCGTTACCACCACTTCGTCTCCCATATCCAAATAAGGGACATAATCTGGCCGTTGTCGTCCGCGCAATAATTCAGATACTTGCACCGCCAACCGGCCCAAGGGCTTATTTGTCGCATCAATTGTATGGATTTGCTTTTTCATACGTTTATTCCACAAATTCAAGAATGGCCATTCTCGCTCCATCGGTATTGCGAGGTCCCAATTTCACAACTCGCGTATACCCTCCCGCCCGAGCTTGAAATCGTGGAGTAACTGTTTCTACAAATTTCTTCACAATAGGAGAATCAAAATAAACCAAAAGCTCGCGTCTCGCGTGCAAATCGCCTTTCTTCGCTTTTGTAACAAGCTTCTCAACAAACCTGGCAACTTCTTTTGCTTTTGCCTCGGTTGTCATGATCTTTTCTTTTTCAATAAGCGCGCGCGCGACCGAAACAATAAGCGCGTTTCGCACCCCTGCTTTTCTTGAAAATGTTCTTCCCTTGACGCGCTTTTTCATACGTTATCTTACTCTTTACTTGTTTTTGCAGATTTCGCCTTTCTTGTCTTTTTCTTTTCGGTTGGCTTTCCTTGATCTTCCTGCTTTTCTTTCTCATTCACTTCGGTTGTTCCTTTCAATGCCTGGAACTGATTTACCAGCATCGTAACCGCTTGTCCAAAAGCATCTTCCGGAGTTATCGTGCCATCGGTCTCAATAACCACTGTAACCTTTTGAAAATCGGTGCGATCCCCTACGCGCATATTTTCCACTTTGGAACTTACTTTTTTAATCGGGCTGTACCACGCATCCAACGCAAGCATTCCAATTGCCTGCTTTTCCCGATGATGAGCATTTGCTGGCACATATCCAATGCCGCGCTCAATTTTGATTTCCATTTCCAATGCCGCGCTCTTGCTTGTCAAATGCGCGATTTCCAAATCCTTATTGATAAGCTCTGCCTGTGAAGGGACTTCAAAATCCGCGCCCGTAACTGTTTTTTCTCCCTTTACTTGCACCGTCGCGGTTTGCGGCTCCGCTTCATACATGCGAAAACGAAGTTGTTTGATATTTAAAAGAATTGAAATCACATCCTCCATTACTCCCGGAAGCGTTGAGAACTCATGGTTTGCTCCCTTAATTTTTACTTGCGTAACTGCGGCTCCTTCCAAAGAAGAGAGCAAGATACGCCGTAACGCATTCCCGATTGTTACCCCATAACCCGGATATAACCCTTCAATTTCAAAAACTCCCCGATTCTCGGATTTCTCGATGAGTTTCGCAGCTTTTGGAAGAGAAATCATAAAATATGAAAAATAAATTTTTATCTTGAATAAAACTCGAAAACGAGGGGAAGCTCAACTGTTGGAGCTATCTCATGGAAAGACGGCTCTCCCTGTACCGTTGCTTCAACCTTTTCTTTATCAAGATGAAGCCATGAAGGCGCTTGATATTTCTTCAAAACAATAAGGATATTCTGAAAAGCCGGTTTCTTCTGAAGAGTTGGACGAACCGAAATTTTTTCTCCTGTTTTTACAATATAAGAAGGAATGTCCATCGGGCGTCCATTCACAAAAATATGCCCGTGAGACACAAACTGCCGAGCTTGCTTGCGGGTCGTAGCGATTCCCATGCGAAACACCACACTGTCCAAGCGTTTCTCTAATTGCCGCATCAAAAGCTCCGCGGAATTTCCGTTTCCCGCCTTTTGCAGTACTTCCTTTACGTAACGCCCAAACTGGCGCTCCCGAAGGTTGTACTCTCTCTTCAACTCCTGCTTTTGCTGAAGTTGTCGCCCGTATTCAGACAGCGGGCTCGTTCTTCGTTTTCGGACTACTCCTTTTTGCATATAATTTGCGGGATTTCTATACTCTTCGAGTTTTCTTTGCCCGAGGACCATTATGCGCCACAGGGGTCGCGTCAACAACTGATATCACATCAAATCCTTTTGCTCCAATGGATCGCAACGCGGAATCACGTCCCGGGCCTACTCCTTTCATTTGGACAGCGATTTTTTCAATTCCTTTATTCTTCGCGATTTGCGCAATGGCATCTGCCACTTTGGAAGCGGCAAACGGAGTGGATTTCTTTGTCCCCTTAAAACCGACTGCTCCTGCGCTCACCTGTCCAATGACATTCCCATAAGGATCAGTCAGAGACATAATCGTATTATTATATGAGGCATAGACATACACAATCCCCTCTTTCATTTTTTTGGACGGCATAGAACCCCCGGCTTTCTTATCGCCGACTTGTTCAACCGCATCTGCTTGACCTCGCACTTCTTTTTCCCCTATGTGAATGATTCGTTTTTTCCCCATTTCAAATAAATCTTTTAGTCGCTATCCTATGTAGGCGTTGCCGCTGGCTTTCTTCCCGATGTAACCGTCTTTCTGACATTTCCGCGAATTGTCCGATTATTTGTCTTTGTTCTCTGTCCTCGAACCGGCAAACGTTTTGCGTGACGATTCCCCCTCCAGCATCCGATATCTCGTAATCTTCGGATACTCATAATAACATCTCTGCGCAAATCTCCTTCGATTCGATAATTTTTCTCAATAAATTCACGGATTTTATTCAATTCATCGGCAGATAAATCAGCCGCTTTCTTTTCAGCATCAATACCGGCTACTTTCAAAATTTGTTTGCTTCGCGTTTCCCCAATTCCATAGATATAGGTAAGCGAAACTCGTATTGGTTTATTGTCTGGAATGTTAATTCCTGAAAGTCGTGGCATATAATAATCAAAAATAAAATTTACCCTTGCCGCTGTTTATGCTTTGGGTTTTTTTTACATGTAACATAAATCTTCCGTTCTCGTTTCACTATTTGGCAATCCTTGCACATTTTTTTTACTGACGCGCGTACTTTCATAGTATTAGTATCTAGAAACTCCTCGGTACACGATCCGTCCTCGCTTGGCATCATACGGCGTCATTTCCACCGTTACTTTATCGCCGGGCAGAATTCGGATTTTATGCATTCGAAGCTTCCCCGCGGCATACGCCAAAATTTCTTCTCCGGTTTCATCAAGCTTAACCCGAAATTTTAAACTCGGCAAGGCCTCGAGCACCAGGCCAGTTTTACGTAATTCATTGTCTCCGGAATTTGTCATTTCCTTTCAAGAACCTTCTACAATATCGTAGCAGAAAGTAAAAATATAGTCAACACACCTCTTCTTATTCGTTTATACGGTGGCTCTCCCATCAGAATTCAGCTCTATTGCAACTTGGCCCCATGGGGATCAACAGAAAGCGCCGCCTGTATCTTTCTTGTATCTCGAGGGATTGTTTGAAGCCAAAATGGCTTAAAAACAATTTCCGCTCGCGCGATCATTGGGTACGCATCCAACACCGTCTGAATCCCCTTGTATGATTTGCCTTCAAAGTCCGCGACGACTTTATTGAGATCAATGTTCGTATACTTTTTCCCATAAATGTTGAACTTTACCAGCCAAGTGCCTGAATCCACATCAGCTCTTTCTCCTCGGAATACAACCTTGAAGGAAGTTTCTTCCAAGACTTCATCTGGCTTCAACAAAGCATCTAAAAGCGTATGCGCCAGCGCTTCAGCATCGCTTCGCTTAAATGCCAGAATTTTCGCTTCCACGGAAGCACTATAGGTAAAATGTTTGAGTTCATTGCCTTCTTTCGCTTCTGTTCCAGATTCAAGAACTTCCGTGATCAGCGATTCTTCAGCCGCGATAAAACTCTCTGGTAATTCGCTCTGCACTTGAGCGGTGGCTTTTGCCTTCAATTGAGCAACTGTGCGGTCTTGGGCGTTTTTGATATCCCCGGCCGTTACCACAGGAACTTCGCTTTCCGCTCCTCCCTTCATGGACTGAAAAGATTTGCCGTAAATCTTGGTGTAGAGAGCAGATCCCACAAGCCCTGGAAGAGAAAAATTTGATGGTTCAATGTTATATGACTCTCCTGTTTCGGCGGCGATCACTTCGATATCAACCTCTCCTGCAACCGCGCGGCCTTTCTCTTGGCGTTGAGCCGGAATCTTCGCGGCGTTCGCCGAACGAAACAGTTTTCCATCTTCTGAAATAAAGCGGCTGCCTGTCACCAATGTTTGCGAAGCGCTTGTATTGGTATTATACACCCGAATAACTCCCCGAGCTTTCTCGCTTTTTTCCCTTACGCCGGTAGCTTCAAAAATCTGACTCCCCTCTACTGTTTTTTCATGGATGAAAGCTGGAATAATTCGCTTTTCCACCTGCGGCGCGGTTTCTCCCGTTCTCGCGACCACCGCAACTTCCATCTGAAGATCTTCCATCCGAGGTTCCACGGCAATGGTAACACTTCCCAAAGGCCCAAATCCTGCCACGAGCGGAATCCCTACCACAAGCATTATCAATCCTCCTATGAAAGGTTTGGTAAAACTTTTTCTGTTGCGCGCGGAATTTCCTTCTCGCTTCCCGCCCATTGACGGCTTTGATCCTTCTTTCCCACTCTCAAAATCGCGCGCTACTCCGGGAGGATAAATATCAATAACTTTTTTTATTGTGCTCATAATGCCAAATTGCCAACAAAAGAATCGGCGTAAACCGAGGATCTGCTGACTGTATTACTTTTTTCAGCTTGGTAAATTTCACGTTCTTTGGATATAAAAAAGCAATATCCATATCCGGAAATGTTTCCTCTAACATTTCTTGCAACTCAAGCCCAAGTGAATAGGGCCCGCAAATCCAAAGACGTTCGGCTGTCTGCATATCAAATCTCATCATTCCCTGTTGTACGCTCGAGGCAATCCGTGAAGCGCAAGGAAGCATCAGCTTTCGGATACGAACTCGCAAATCATCAGACACTTTGCCTTGAAAATATCGTTCCTGCAATTCCAAAGCCGTATTTTCGTGCATCTGCATGGAATCCATCAAAGTACTCGTGAACTGCTTGCCTCCTTGCTCTATGATTGCCGTACGCAGCAATACTCCATTTTCCAGATACATCAACTGGGACTTTTCCGCGCCCACGAAAAGGTATGCTTCATTCCCCCCGCTCCTTGCAGAAAACGATTCAAACCCATGCGCGATATGCGCGGCTTCCATTCGAGGAGCTCCTTTGATCAAAGAAAGTTTTGAGAGCCATTGAACAATTTGTTGAGTAATCGTCTCCGCCCAAACAACGAACGAAACCATACTCCCCGCGCATCCCATAATATCCAAAACCGTATACCCGTTGATCTCTACCTTGGAAACTCCAAAACGATTGATCAAAATATCTTTCGCGAGAAGACCTGACCGTTCGGCAACGATCTTCTTTATTTCAGATTCCGCAGTCGCATACAATTGATCGAGAATTTGCTGTTTTTCATGGGTTCCAATTGGCTTATGCTCGCGCCCTTCTCCTCTTTTGAAACCGAATGTAAAATACACCGCCTGCAGCGCAGGAAAGCAAACAGAAATCAAGAGATGATCAATTCGATACGTTGCTGAAATTTCAGAGACAAATTGAATCAAAGGATTTCCTTCATAGAGAGAAGAAAATTCTTTATTCCCCGCGGCAAGCATTTGTAATCCTTCGCTCCCATTTGTCGCCACGCAATACCATATCGAAGAATCCTCCAAATGCATCACTGCAACGGTTTGCGATTTTGGATGAGAAGAAAACAAGCGAAACCCCATAGCAGATATATTGTACCAAACAAACAAAAGAATTCAAAAAAACCTTTTGCGCATCACTATTCTTTTATCCAAACTATTCAAGCACTGCGCGAATTCTTCGCACGCCCGCACTGACTGCTTCTTCCTTGACTACACGCAAACGCCCCAATTCCCCTGTATTGTTCACATGCGACCCGCCGCAAAACTCTTTGCTGAACATGTTTCCATCTGTATCTTGCGCGATGTACACAGAAACGATATCGCCGTATTTCACGCCAAATTCCATTTCAGCTCCCAAGTTCACGGCTTCATCTTTGGGCATTTCTTTGCGAATCATTTGCAGATTTGTGTTGATTTTTTCATTGACCAAATCTTCCACTTCTTTGAGTTGTTCTGGCGTCAGCTTCTCTGCATGAGAAAAGTCCAAACGGAGACGCTCCGCGGTGATATTGCTTCCTCGCTGATGCACATGGACTCCCAACACCTGCCGCAACGCCGCCAACAACAAATGGTGAGCTGTATGAAGCTTCATGGTTTCATAAGAAGTATCTGCCAGTCCACCCTTAAATCGGCCAGCGCTTGCAGTTCGGGACATGTCTTGATGCTTTTTAAGTTCCGATCGGAACTCTTCTTCATCTACCGTAATGCCACGCTCCTTGGCCAATTCCAATGTCATCTCCAGAGGGAATCCATACGTCTGATATAAATCAAATGCCTCTTTGCCAGATAACAACGTCTTTTGTTGACCGATTTTTCCAAATTGAGCCAATCCCTTTTCCAGTGTTTTTCGGAATTTCTCTTCCTCCCCCGAAATAGTTTTTTTGATAAAATCTGCGGTTTGTTGCACTTCAGGATACGCATGTCCATAGGACAACACTACCGAACCCGCCAATTCAGCCAATTCCCCTGATGGAAGTCCTATCACGTCCGCATATCGAACAGCTCGTCGAAGCAATCGGCGCGTAAAATAACCTCGTTCGGTATTGGAAGGCGTTACGCCGTCAGCAATCATAAACACAGCTCCTCTTAAGTGATCTGCCACAATGCGAAATGCACGTTTCAAATCCTCATATTTCTTACCAGACAACTCCTCCATCCCTTTGATAAGCTCGTAGAGGGTATCCACCAGAAACATATCTGCATTATTGTTGGAAGCCGCGCAAATTCGTTCCAATCCCCCGCCAAAATCCACATTTTTTTGTGGAAGTTTTTCAAAACTTCCTTGTTCCGTCTTGCGATATTCCATGAACACAGAATTCGCAATCTCCAAAAATCTTCCGCAATCGCAATTCGGATGGCAATACTCGCCAAATTTTTTGTTGTGTTCTACATTGGTAAATTCGTAAAACACTTCCGAGTCCGGACCTCCCGGCTCGCCTGCCGGCATCTTTTCTGGCGCGCCTGCCCTGCTCCACCAGTTTTTCTTCGCTCCATAGTAAAAGATCCTTCCTGCTTGCATACCGACTTTTCCGCCATTTTCTTCTGTTCCAATCTCCACGTCTTTAGCTTCAATCCCCTTTTGTGCGAACAACTCTTTCCAAATCTTCACGGAATCCATATCCTTCGGGATATTATTTTTTTCTTCACCCGCAAATACCGTCACATAGAGCCGTTGCGGATCCAGCTTGATTCCGTCCGTCAAAAATGTGAACACCCACGAAAGCTGTTTCTCCTTAAAGTAATCTCCCAGCGACCAGTTTCCCAGCATTTCAAAGAAGGTTGTATGGCGATTATCGCCTACCTCGTCAATGTCGTCAGAACGGAAACATTTTTGGGAATCGACAAGACGACTGCCCATAGGATGGGGCTGCCCAAGCAAATACCGAATCAACGGCTGCATTCCCGATCCCGTAAAAAGTGTCGTGGGATCGTTCTCCGGAACCAATGAAGCAGAAGGAATTATCTTATGATCTTGATTCTCGAAAAATTTGAGATATTTGGCACGAACATCGTTCAGTTTCATAGAAGTTGTGGCAGAGTTGGTTTTTTGCCATAAGGTACGGAGAGACTTGTGAGCGCGACTGGCGCGAGCACGAGGAATTTTCTAGTAAGAAAATATCCGTGCTCTCCATACCTTATGGCAAAAAACCAACTCCAACCGTGAGTACATAGTTTATTTTATCGTACCTACTTTCTTGAGAGAATCAAGAGATTACCCCTGCTCCTATCATTTCATTGTTGTCATACAGCGCCGCAAACTGCCCTTTCGTTACCGCTCGTTGAGGATCCATAAAATTCAATACGTGCTTCTCCCCTGCTCTTTCTTCCAAAACCGCCTCTGCCATAGGGCTTCGATAGCGCAGTTTCACATGGAGGTTCGCGGGAAACTTCTTTGGCTTGGCAAACCAATTGATATGAGAAATTTTCACACGGGATTTCAGTAAATCATTTTCATCCTTGCTTACCTCCACGATATTTCTTTTCACATCTTTGTCCACCACAAAATATGGGCCACCGGCCAACCCAAGCCCTTTGCGCTGACCAATCGTATAGTACACGGCCCCTTCATGCTCACCCAATACATTTCCCTCCATATCATGAATTTCCCCTTTCTTTGGCGGAATATAGTGCTTGAGGAAGTCCGAGAAATCCACTTTCCCCACAAAGCAAATTCCCTGGCTGTCTTTTCGCTCCGCATTGGGAAGTCCAAATTTCTTTGCTAACTCTCTGACTTGAGGCTTGGTATATTCCCCTATGGGAAACATCACGTTCAACAACACCGCAGGATCAATCATGGAAAGAAAATACGACTGATCTTTATTTTCATCTCTCGCCGCCAGTATGTGAACAGTTTCTTTTTGTTGCTTCCGACTCTTTGGAACTCGAGAACTGGAAATGGGAAATTTTCGAGAAAGTCGAGCATAATGTCCGGTTGCAACAAAATCCGCGCCCAACCGCATTGCTTTCTCAAAAAACAGCCCGAACTTGATATGCTTGTTGCACATTACATCCGGATTTGGCGTAATCCCCTTTCTGTATCCTTCGAGCATATAATTTACCACTCGTTCTTTGTATTCTTTAATGAAGTTCAAAGAATAAAACGGAATGCCAATTTTGTGCGCTGCAAGCCGCGCCATTCGTTCGTCGTCTGAAGATGTGCAGTTCTCCCCCATTGGATCATCCGCGCTCCAGCACTTCATGAAAATTCCAATCACGTCAAAACCGGCCTTCTTGAGCAAGGCCGCAGACACCGAGCTGTCCACTCCGCCAGACATTGCCACGAAGACCTTTCTTTTAAGAGGGGTATTTGATTGTTTGTGTTTATTCCAAATTCTGGCCATATTCGTTTCGTTCACCGGG
>MHTV01000046.1 GCA_001823215.1 Candidatus Wildermuthbacteria bacterium RIFCSPHIGHO2_02_FULL_45_25
ATGAGAATCCTTTGCCAGAGCCAAGAATAGCTTCACCCTCGAAGGTATACCTGAAGAGGAGGGGTCGGGGGCTTAAGGAAAGAGAATTAGTCGGGTATTCCTTGCCCTCGAAGGTATACCTGAAGAGGAGGGGTCGGGGGCTTGCAGGATATATAGAGGCGTTCGGAACGCACCCCTCGAAGGTATACCTGAAGAGGAGGGGTCGGGGGCAGAGATGGCAAAAAAGAAATGGGGCAGAATCCCTCGAAGGTATACCTGAAGAGGAGGGGTCGGGGGCTGGCAACACAGAAAGTCATTATTCTTATCCCCCTCGAAGCTATACCAAAGAAGGAGAAATACAATAAGCACCTTCAGTACAAAAACAAAGGCCAGAGGATACTCATCTCTCTGGTCTTTTTATATAAAAATATATGCAAAAACCCAAACATATTCATTTTTCTGCAGATTTCATTGAAAAACAAATCGCATATATTCATTCTCCGCATGCGCTTGAAACAGCAAAAAATATCATCGCGTGTAAACTGCGCAATAGCCGATTTCTTCTTTCTGGTTTTGCCCAAGCCCGCAAGAGAACGCGGGATCAATCCTTTAAAGGTATTGAATCTTTTCAGATGAACATATTCCGCGCGGAAGAAATGCTTGCAAAAGCCGCGACTTCGTCTGAAATTTTTCTCGCGGAAGCACAGGGAAGCCGCGCATACTGGAAAGCGGTTTCTTTTATTTGCAAGAGAGATAGCGCATGGAAGAGAGTATACCCTCACGCGACTGATGAATTAAACATACTCTTAAATACGGGATACACACTTCTCGCAAAAAGAGTTTTTACTTTACTGGAATCCGCGCGCATCATGCCCGAGCTTGGATTTCTTCATGGCAATACCTCGGGCGACGCGCTGGTGTACGATCTTATGGAATGCTTCCGGCAACCTCTTGTAGACGCATCTTTATTTCCGTTGTTTTCCAGATTAAGAAAACATAATTCTTCGATAACGGAAAAAACTTTCAAACGAGGTTTTTCTTTCTTGACTCGGCAATATGATAAACGGATTCGTTATCATGCCAAATGTGAAACAATGAATCGAATCATCGCATTGGAAATATACAGATTGAAACAGTCCGTAGAGGAGAATAAAATTTGGAAACCATATCAGTATGGGTGGGGACATTCTATGCGTTGTACAAGAAAATAAAGAGCCAGGGGTTTAATCCTGGCTTTATGTATCCTCCTTCTTTGGTATACCTTCGAGGGCATGACAATTCAAACATCTGGTACGCTGACAAGCCCCCGACCCCTCCTCTTCAGGTATACCTTCGAGGGTAAACGATATGTTACGATTGCTTCCGCTCCTTGCCCCCGACCCCTCCTCTTCAGGTATACCTTCGAGGGCTTCCGTTTTGCGTTCTTGCTTCGTAATGGAGCCCCCGACCCCTCCTCTTCAGGTATACCTTCGAGGGGGTATTACGCGAAAGTTAATGCTTCTCATAGCCCCCGACCCCTCCTCTTCAGGTATACCTTCGAGGGACTCGAACGATGCCGCTTCATGGTTCTCTCCAGCCCCCGACCCCTCCTCTTCAGGTATACCTTCGAGGGTGAAGCTATTCTTGGCTCTGGCAAAGGATTCTCATCCTTGCTTGAGTCAACAATCAGGAAGTGAAAGGAAAGAGCTGTGGTTTGAAGGGTTTCACTTCCCGAGGGCTTCCTACCTAGTGTTTTGAAAGGAGGTCTCAACCCATGGTTGAGAGTTTCCGGCACGTTCGGCCCAATCGTTCCCAGAGAGGTACTTGCGCCCTCTCCGTTGAGCCGCGCCAGGGGCTTTGGCGCTAGTCCAAAACTATCAGACTATGCACCCCTTGTCAAGAGTAACCTTATCATGTATAATCAAGTCACTCAAATAAGAGAGTGAGCTCTTTTACCGCTTCCGCATTTGAATTCGAACACTTTCTAAAAAGATTAAAACAAATAAAAACTTGGTATTGACTTCCTGCATAATGCACGCAAAAAGCAATACCAAGTTCGATGTTAGCGTTTCGGAGATAATCCAAGCAACCGCACCGCTACCATTTCATAATTAACGAGACCGAGGATTCCCCCGATGACAGTGCCAACGATGGCGTTGCCAATGAAGAACCCCATAGTCGCGCCAATCGCAGCATCCGCGAAGCAAAGTGTTCGCTGCGAGGAGTGAACATACATGAACACCCCCGCGATAAACCGTGCAAACATACGAATGGCATGACTCATGCCTCGTATGGTAGCTGGAATCCCTTTCATAATGGCAAGAGGAATATGGGCAACCACCCAATA
Organism: Candidatus Wildermuthbacteria bacterium RIFCSPHIGHO2_02_FULL_45_25; assembly: GCA_001823215.1. GTDB lineage: Bacteria > Patescibacteriota > Minisyncoccia > Minisyncoccales > UBA10102 > O2-12-FULL-45-9. The sequence continues at coordinate 2,306 of MHTV01000046.1, forward strand.
GATGCCAATAACAGAATAGAACATGACACCTAAAGGATTGCCCCGGCGCATCAAATACCTGCCCAACTGCTGGACATCTCTAATATGTTGAGCTGGCATTTTAGCCCAAGGAGTTACTATGCCAGTAGTAAAAAAGATGGCCATGCCAGCCAGAGAAACCCCCGTCCATATCAACGTTTGCATGGCTCTTGGTTTGCCCCAGCAAATACCGTCAATGATGGCACCGCCAATCAAGGCGCTGAAGAACACCATTGCTATGCCCGCAAAGAGAGTAAAGTAAGCCGTCCAGAGCGGACGATTGGGTCGCCAGGTAATAATGGTATTATGGTAGGAATGCGAAACGCCAGCGCAGAAATGCCGGAAATCAACTGCGATCCATGCTATGGCGCCACCCAGCAGAGCACCACCACTCACGATCCAGATAAAATTCACTGAAACCCATGAGCCGATCTGGAGCGCAGTGAATGCTCCAATCAATGCCCCCAGAGAACACGCAACCCAAACCGACCAAAATTCCTGTTTCATTTCCAGTCCTCCTCCCTGCCCTTTGTATATCAAAGAGCGATAACTAAACCTAAAAACTTTATAACACAAAACGCCATTTCATACCAGATGTAGGGCTGTGCTTAGTTTAACTAAGCACAGCCCTGCCATTCTCGATCTCCCCGTTAAAAAGGAAAATCATTTACCTGTCCCGTTCTTTGCGAACAAATAACCAAGTACCCACGAACAAAAATACCAAAAACATTGCAAGAATAACCGCCAGATTTACCAATGGATGCAGTAAGACAACTTGGTCATAGGTATCTGTGCCCCAATAGTAAAGCCCTCGTCCAAAATCCACCACATACGTTAATGGAATAATTTTGGAGAGAATAAATAATACCGTTGGAACCTCTTTTAACGGCGCGAACACTCCTGCCAGAAAAATCTGCGGGAAAATAAGAAAGGGGAAAATTTGGCGCACCGTGCGGTCTTCGCTCAAGTTGGAAAGCACTATAATGCCAAACGCGCCTCCGAGCAAACATCCCGCAATTGCCATTGCAATCAACGATATTGCCTGCCAGAAAGTAAAAGAGACTCCTACGAGCAGTCCAAACACCAAAATCCCGAATGCGTTCGTGAGAGCAACCATAGACTCCCCTAAAATTTTTCCGAAAATAATTGACCTCGGCGACACAGGAGCCACAAAAAGCTCTTGGCTAAAATCACTGTTCCGATCTTCGAGCAAAAAGATAACCCCCGAAGCCGTAGATTGAAATAAGCTTTGGATAAATACTCCGGTAAATACAAATACCAAAAAATTAAACCCAAGCTGGGACCCCACATTCGCCTGCAAACTCCCGCCTAAGACTCCGATAAAAATAACGGGAAACACAAGGCCGGAAATAAGCCGCACGCGGTCGCGCAAAAGTTTGGTAATATCCCGAAACGCGATGGTAAGAATCGCGTTAAACTCCGTTTTGATTTGATTCAATAATATCAACATACGCCTCTTCAAGAGTGGGAGCATACACATCGAGCGTTATTAAAGGAGTTTCGACTTTTTTCAAAATTTCCTGCGCCTGCACCGAATGCTCTAAAAATATTTTGATTCCTTTTCTTGTTTTCTGGAATGGGATACGTTTTTGACCCAATTCAGTTTCAAGCAAATTCTGTTCTTGCGCGTTGATAATCAGATAGTACTTGAGAAGTTTTTCCTTAATATCCCCCGGCATACCTTGAGCGACAATCTTCCCTTTATTCATAATGCAAAGATTGTCTGTTTCTTCCGCTTCTTGCAGATAATGCGTGGTAAGAAAAATCGTTGTGTGTTCCTTTTCCCGAACATTTTTCAGATAACTCCACAAAGTTCTTCGGCTTACGGGATCCAAGCCGGAAGTCGGCTCGTCTAAGAATAATACCTTGGGATTGTGCATTAAACTTCGAATAATTTCCAGTTTGCGCTTCATTCCGCCAGAAAACGTTTTTACGGGATTGAACATTTCTTTTTCCATACGCAAAATTTGAGCAAGTTCGAAAATTTGTTTTTTGTAGTTTCCCGACATCAAGCGGTATATGGGACGATAAGGATACAAACCGTACAATCCCGCGTGCAGACGGATATTTTCTTCTGCTGTAAGGTTCAAGTCCAAACTGGGCGACTGGAAGATAACACCGATGTGCTGGCGCACCTGTTTGCGTTGAGCTTCAGTATCGTACCCCGCAACCCGCACCATGCCTGAAGTTTTCATCAGCGTTGTGGTAAGAATCGAAATAGTCGTGGTCTTTCCGGCTCCATTGGGTCCAAGCAACGCGAAAAACTCTCCTTCCTGCACCGAGAAAGAAATATCGTTCACCGCGTTTTCTTTTGCTTTGCGGTATCGCTTCACCAAATTTTCAACTTCGATAATGGGTTTCATTGCTTACATGAAGAATAGAGGCATCCAATCTGGATGGTGCGCATGAATGAGGGATAAAAACAAAACCGCATCCAGCGCCACATGAATAGTAATAACATATAAAAGAGAATCCGTCTTCTTAAAAACCCACCCCTGAATCAGAGCAAAAAAGAATATCATGACAAAACCCCAGCCCGTAAATCCCAGTTCGTAGAGGAATGAAGAAAACAAAATCCCCTGAAACAGATTTGCCCAAAAGAAGCGCAAAAATCGCTGAAATATCACAAAGACCGTGTTGATGAAAAAAAGTTCGTCCCAAATACCAAGCCCCATCGTGCCGATAAACAATCGCGAAAGCATACTTATCCCGGGATCAACGTTCCAGTTTGCATAAGCTCCTGTATTCTGCAAATAAAAAGGAAGCAAGAAATATGTCACTATAAGCGTGAGTCCGATATACATGACTTCGCTTTTATACCATCCTCTGCCGTGATGAAAGCGAAAACGCACCAGATGATCTTTATAGATAAATCGCGAAATACTATAGGGAATCCCCAACGCCAAAAAAAGCGCGGCGCCCATAGTTACGATATGAAAAGAGCTGATATCGGTGTTGATAGGAGTAAACCCGAAGACTGCGATGGAAAGATACAGAAGCAGAATATTCTTGGAAAACTCTCTCTTGCACAACAGAAGACTCGTCATTCCTATTCCCCAAAGTATCCATCCGTATATATGAAGCTGTAGAGCGACCAGCACAACCGTACTCGCGCAAAGCAACAAAATGGCAAGGTATTCAAAAATTCTCTTCATACGAAGCATGAATCTCTCAAAACAGTCCCCTTCATCAGCATTCTACGAGTTGATTATAGCCATAAAGAAATAGACATTCAATCTTTCAAAAAATCAGCATTCCCTTTATACTACAATAGAAACTTATGCATCCTGAAATTCAAAAATTCATCAAAGAAGGTACCGGCCACATAATGGAGCTTGAGATACCTTCTTCTCAAAATATCCTTTATGAATTGCAAAAAACAAGAAATATTTTTCGTATTCTCTTGAACGCATTCACTCTTAAGGTTTCCGGATGCCTTCCTCTTCGCGCAAAAAACATATTTCTCCGGCGCTGTTTTGGAATGAAAATAGGAAGGAATGTTGGCATTGCTCCCGGAGTTTTCTTCGATGTTTTATACCCCGAACTTATCACGATTCAAGATAATGCTATCATCGGCTATAAAGTCAATGTGCTCTGCCATGAAGCCATCCAGCATAAGCTGCGTATCGGAAGAGTTGTCATCAAAGACAACGCCGTCATCGGCGCTTTCAGCACCATTCGATCTGGAGTTACGGTTGGGAAAAATTCGATCGTGGCAATGAATAGCTTCGTCAATAAAGACATCCCCGACAACGAACTCTGGGGCGGGGTGCCCGCGC